>JAKVBZ010000109.1 GCA_022448645.1 Pirellulaceae bacterium | reverse complement strand
CGCTTGCTGACCGCCGAGCGATCCGCATCAAGCCGCAGACCAAGAAGGTGGTCGTCACCGATACTGAAACAGGGGCGATCCTTTCGACCACGCTAGTTCGTGAACAATTAACTTGGGTGTACAAAGCGTTGACACTCGAAGTCGATGACGCCTGGCCAGAGCACGTCTTATCGGCACAGCCGCGGGATATTTCCATCCGTGTCCACACGCAGCTCCCGGCGGTTCATCTCCAAACCGGAAACTTGGCAATCACTTTGACATCTCGGAAAACCGGTGAGGTCGTGATTTCCAAGAAATCCACCGCACCTGCCAAGAGCATCGAAATGGATATTGCTAGCGACCGACTTCCATGGGGCGCCTATGATGTGCGTGCCTGGTTCGAGGACAGTGGTGGCCGCGAAATGGTGGCTTCAGAAACCGTCGCCGTGTTGCTTCCTGGCGGCAAACAGCGAATTCAGCGGCTTAACAACGTGACCTGTGAGCTGATGAACACGGCAGCGCGAGAGCTTCGCGACGCGTCTGAAATAGAGTTCATGAACCCGCGGGACGGCTGGTGCTTCTTCCGTCTGGCTGGCAACACGAACATCAGTCTTGATTCCGACGATCAGCCATTGCTAGTGTCAAGGAAAGATGAAAAGCCGGTCGAGGTCATGCGTCATCTCCCTGCAGGCCGCCATCTTCTCCAGATCGACGGAACACCACAGGAACTCATTGTCCGCGCCATACCGGAATTGCTCTATCATGAGTTCCCGCTCGAGGTAGGTGGATACTTTGAGGAACATGTCCTCAAAAACGTCAACACATTCAACGTCGATCCCACCCGACTGGATACACCCGCCTACAGGAAGTTGCAATCGAGTGGCAGGCGATGGCTGGCCGCCTGGACGGTGCTCCGCGCCATTCAGGATAATGACATTAGAGATTATGCGGATGCCTACCATCACATTTCGGTGACTCCCGGATACACCCATCCGCTTTCTCATGGACTCATGGCCGACGAGTTCATGAACTCGGAACCCAATTGTGCCATTTTTGCCAATGCGGTCCGAAAACTCCACGCGACTCCAGCGTTTGAGGATCGCTTGTTTTATGCATATGTCAACCAACTCTACGGTGGACCCGATGGACAAGAGTTGGTGCAGGCGCTCAGCGATACGGGCGCGGTCCTTGCCTGGAAACGATATCTGCCGACCCAAGATGACGCGCAGGCCGCAAGGGAATTCCTTCACGACGAGCTCGTCAAACATGCGCAAAACTATCGCAAACTGTGTCCAGAATCGCTGGAACACATCGCCGTATGCTTAGCGTACTTTACACTTCCCGGTGGCCATCTGCTCAACAGCACTCCTTGGGTCAACTACAAGAAATATCTGGATATGCAGTTTCACCTGGTGGTCACCGACCCGGCCTTTGTGGGTACTTACGGGTTAATGACTTATCACTCAAGCTATGCGGACGAGGAAATGATTCGTTGGGGAGCGCAGCTGTTCCGTCACTATGGAATCGAAGGCAGGACCGAGCCAGCTAGCAGCGAGCCGTATGTCTTACCGCATCTTGTGAACCCTGACTTTGTCGAGGGGTTGACGGGCTGGACGGTGGATCAAGCAGAAAACGAAAGTATCCGCAGCGCTCCCAGTCCCGGTTTTGGCCGTCTCCAGGCACGCTATGACGGAGCGCCCGGTGATACCGCCCTGGTCACGGTCAGAAGTGCCGCTCGAGCGAATCGTTTTTCACAGAAAATCAAGGACCTGCAACCGGGCCAACTGTATTCCTTTCGTATGATGACCAGCGACTTTAAAGATATGTCGAATAAGGCGAAGCATGCCGTTTCGGTTCGGCTGGATGGTGTGACGCTGATCCCAGAAAGAACGATCACAAAACTTTTCCCCAATCCCACGTGGGGGAGTTATCCGCCTTACGATGGTAACAAACGCCAGGCCTGGATGACCTATCATTGGTATCTATTCCGAGCTAATGACACGACCGCAAAGCTGACCGTTTCTGACTGGTCGGATGACACGACACCTGGCGGAGAAATCGGACGGGAGCTGATGTATAACTACATTCACGTGCAATCGTATTATGAGTCAGTTTCCTACCCATGACTAAATGCCGGCAGATGCTGTGATTCTGTTGCCGGTGTTTTTTGACACAGGATGTCGAAAACGGGATCCTGTGAATTTGGGAACACGAGCCATATGTTAACCCCGGATCAAGTTCGTCAATTCGAAGAGCTAGGTTATTTGTTCCTGCCAGGCACGTTTTCACCAGAAGAGATGGACGTGCTCAGGGAAGAATTGCCGGAAGTTTTTGCCCAGCGACGTCCGGAAGTCTGGAAAGAAAAAGACAAAGAGACAGTGCGTACGGCTTTTGCCGCCCACGGTTACAATGAGGCTTTCCGGCTGCTGGCTCATCACCCTCGCATGATCAAACCGGTGATGGAACTACTAGATGGAGAGGTTTACATCCATCAGTTCAAGATCAACGCCAAGGCGGCGTTCGACGGCGATGTTTGGCAATGGCACCAGGATTATGGAACCTGGGCACGGGACGATCTGATGCCAGAACCACGGGCGATGAACATCGCAGTCTTTGTTGATGAAGTCAACGAATTTAACGGACCTTTAATGATGATTCCCAAAAGTCATACCGGTGGTACTCTCGCCGCCGGACACGACTTGGGCACAACGTCCTACCCGCTTTGGACATTGGACAAGGACACGGTCAGCCGTCTGATTGAAGAAGGCGGATTGGTGTCGCCCAAGGGGCCACCCGGATCATTACTGATGTTTCATTGCAATCTTGTCCACGCTTCTCCGGCAAATATTTCTCCCTGGAACCGTACCATTGTGTATGTCAGTGCCTGTCACGTTGACAACCACATCCGCCGGTTCCAACGCGAGGAATGGATCGCACACCGAGATTTTACAGCGATCCAGTGCGAGGCGGACGATTGCCTGCTGGCTTACAAACGTCGACGGCTCAATACACGGTCGGTCAGCCCAGAATAGGTTCCAATGATGGCAGTTTGCGATGGACGACGGAGCCAATCGCGCTGGTAGTAAACCGTGTTCCTGGTTCTATGCAGTTGAACATGTTGCCCAGGTAACTCGGTCGATCCTATAATGACAGTGTTATTAATGACAAACTGTTCGACCTGGCCTACGACTTGGATTTACTCCGAACGCCATTCGCCAAATCGTGAGGCAAATCGGACATCACCCATCGCAACTATCCTGGGAGTCAAACTGGTGGTCCAACTAAAACATATTATCGCGCTACTCACATTCCTTTTCTTTTGTGGAGTTTTTTACAGCGACGTGGCAGCCCAGGACGATCCCTTAGAGCCTTTGAATCTACGAATCGGCACCTGGGACGCGGAAATCACCCTCAAAAAGGCTGACTGGACCCCTTTGGAAATTAAAAGCACCGGCCAAACCAAGATACGGTGGACGTTAGGCGATAAATTTATCGAAACCAATTCCAATTACCCGTCCATCGCTTCCGAGTCACTGGAGCTTGTTAACTACGATGAAAAGGAACGTGTTTATCGAAGTTGGAGCTTCTCCAATTCCACGTCTCCACGTGGGGAAACAATCGGTAGCTGGGACGCCGAATCAAAAACATTAAACTGGCAAGCCGATTACGGCCACGGTTACCGGGGGAAAGGCCACTGGAAGTTCAGCGGTGACAATATCATGGAGTGGGCCTTTAAGGTCATCGGCCCCGGCGAAGAATTGCTCTTAGACATGGAGGGGACGGACACTCGATCGCAATGAGTTTGAAGCCTTTCGCGGATGAGCTTTTCTATCAGCCAGCGTTGCACAGACGAAACCCATGCGAGCCGTAGAGTGCGACACACTCGTTGCCGGCCCACCGATGGTGACAACGATCTGCTTGATCATACAGCTGAAATGTTGGTTTCATAACAAGCTGATCAACGTCATTCGGCTGACGGCATTCACTTAGCTACCAAGTGTGCGAGGGTCGTATTGCGAGCAACCTGGCATTGGGCGTCACGTAGTCGCCGTAAGAAATCAGAATGGTAGTTCCCGATTGCATCGCCAGCGAGCTCAAAGCCAATTTGGATGAGCTGGTCTGCGTTTACCTGTTCAGGTGGCATCGCCAAGCTAACACAGGATGTCTCACGATCGATCAAATGCAGGATTTGTCGTTCACTGAGCAGTAAAAACATACTCCTTACTAACGGTTCTGGAACCGAGCATTCCTCGGCGGCAAAACGCGCTGTCGTAGATTGTCCTGTTTTAAAACGTTTGGCCACCGTTTCCATGATGGGGATCACCGTTGCCGAATCTAGCAGCCTGGACGGTGACGGTTTCGTTGACATGGATTCGAGTTCACGGCCATGAAGCGCTTGCAGCGTTGCACTGACCTCCAGGCCAAAGAGCACCGCTAACCACATTAAGTAAACCCAAAACATAAATAATGGTATCAGTCCCAGGGATCCGTAAAGCTGGCTTACGGCAAATGCCTTGTCCAAATAGGCTCCCAGGGAACCTTTGCCGATTTCAATAAGTAAGGCTGAAACCAGAGCGCCGATCGCCGCAGGCCGAAGTTCTACGTTTGCGTTAGGCATCAGTGCGTAGATCGAGAACAGGATCAACCAACTAATACAAAGATTCCAGGCTGCCGTGAGTAACGTAAATACCATCTGCCCAACCAGAACCGAATCAAGTGATTCGGAAACCAGAGAATTGACATACAGCATTAAGCCGATCGCTACGGGGCTCATCGTGAGCACAAACCAATAAAGTGGCACGCGGCGGGTCCAATGGCGGCCATGCGAAGCACCGTAGATCGTGTTGAATCCATTTTCAATGGTCATCATCAGGCTCAGCGCTGCGTAACTGATCAGCGCCACGCCAACCCAGCCGACCGCTGCTAGATTGATTTCACCAGCTTGGCGAACAAGTCCTTGCAACCATTCGGCAAGAGACGTCGATTGTTGTGCTGTTTGGCTATTTAAGCCCGTTAATGGCAACGTGATATGGATGTCATCCAATTCGGCGGCCAAAAACAACTCATTCGTCAGATCAAGAAATCCAGACATGCCCTGTGTCGACTTGACCACGATCATGGCGACGATCAACACGGGCAGTAAGGCAAATAAGGTACGAAAGGCCAGTGCTGCTGCCATTTGAGAAGCGCGGTCTCGACGAAGTTGTCGAGCGCCGTAACGACACAAATCATAGGCAAAGCGCACAGCCTGCTGCCAACGACCAAGCTCTTCGCGCGGTTGAGTGATAACGCGTTTGAGCCAGGATACAATGGATCGGAACGATCGGATCACCACTTTTCACCTCCTACGCTTGCAACGCCGCCGGCAAACTAGTTTCACAGCTCGTCTCGACTCTTTCTGACTTTATCATAGCCCACGTAACCAACCCATGCAGGTAGTGTGGCCATGGTGTGCCATCCTTTTCATTCCGTGCATACCTTTTTTAGCGAAAACGTGCAGTTTAACATTAGGGAGCCTAGAAAAATACGAGATGGGAATCGAACGCATCGTTGATGCAACACGACCATAGCATTGCCTGCCATGGTTGCGTGGTCCTGGCAGTCGCTGGATGCGGCTGTTAGAGGATGTCGAACCGGATAAGCCGATCTGGAAAGATGCCGTCTCGGGAAAAGTCTAAGCCCGAGAAAGCCGCCTACAAACATTACCGCTGATGTGGCTCTGGCCCAACCGACAGTAGCTCTTCTGTCGAAAGTATCCGTAAGTCTAGCTTTCCATCTTTGGAAAGCTTCTTGTCAATTTGCTGCCATGCTATTTGAGTGGATAGATGTGCAGCATACGACAGGAATGTGCTGCAATCGATAGCCGCATGTACGCATCGGCATTCGCGCGCAGCGACGGGGCGTCGGTGAGTGCGTCGGCCACCTCGATTCGTCCTCCGAGTTGCTGGGCTAGAGCTGCCACGTGCAGCCTTAGCGCGCCGGCCTCGTCTGACAGGTTGCTTACAATCAACAACACGTTTTGGTCTTCTGGCCGAACATAGGCTCCGACAACGCTCTCGCCCGTGACACGATTGCCGTCCCTCTCAACCTCGATACGAACTTGTACCCACGAGGGCAATTCATGTGGCCGATAGAAACGTACCTGTTCACTCGATTGCACGAACTCTTGTCGCTTTTTGAGTCGTCCCATCTGCGAGGTGAAGTCGGTCCAGCCTGGTGCTGGAATCAAAATATTGCCGTACGGCATGGTGGCGGCCATCCCCCAGAGCGTGAGCCACGGTTTGGCCGAAGACATCGTCGGTAGAAAGCACGGCTGTGCTCCCCACTGGACGCCGGTAAACGTCATGGCGCGGAATTCTGGCGTAATATCCGCTAACGGCTGGGAGTGCTTGTCAAACCGAAACTGTTCACCGTCCGAATAGACGTCCACAAAGCTTAGTGCGGGACTCAACATGTAACGGCTGTTGTGCTGCCAGATGATGGGTTGTTGGGAATCTGTGCGGCACTGTCGCAAGATCGTGTACATGCGTTTGAAGAAAGCACGGTTGGCGAAAATCGGATACGAGACTCGGCCATTGCGCCCGCAACCGTGACGTGTGTTGGCACAAGGATAGGGACATGAGTTGTCGAAATACAGACCGTCGACTTCATAGGTTTGTAAAAACTTTGTCATCCCCCACGTCATGAAATCGGTAAATGTGCTGGCTGTGCAGAGGCAAACATTGCGACTAGGACCACTGTCGACGCTGTCGGATAACCACAGAGGCTGTCCACTCTTCTGTGTGCGGATCCAGTCGTCGTAATGCCGGACGACAGCCGGCGCGTCGGGGCTGGTGCCCGACGGCGTGAAGTAAGGGCAAACGCGTTCGTTTTGTTGGTGTTTTTTTTCAATGGAGTTTCGATAACCGTCCGCATCCGCTGGCTGGGGATAAGAGTAAAACTTTTGATTCTGGTGCCACATCGTTGTATAGGATGCGGGCAGCAATTTACCTCCGGAAAAGGATACGTAGCGTGCTTGCCACTGCCGCGGCAGTGGCTTTGAGGGTGTGGGGTGCAAACCAATCGAAAATGTAACCGGCGTATTCAGTTGCCGTGGCTGGGTCCAGATGTTCAGTCGCAGGACCAAGGCGTCGTCGCGCCGTTCGATGCTTATGGCGGCGGGACCATTCGACCAGTCAAAGTCGTTTTCGGTAAACACCGTAAGGCCACGATCATGGTCGCCCAACCACCACGTTGATTGCCATGGGAATTCCAAGGAGTCTCCCACTTCGTTGGGCACGGCCAGATTGTCATGCTTCCCCCATACCGTGTGATAATGAATGAATCGGGCTACGTCAGGTACGAGGGGAAACTCGATACCAAGATACTCGACCTCAGTGGATTCTTCCGCGGAAACGGTCAGGTCGACTCTCATCACGCCGTCGTATTCGAGCCAACCTGCCGCGCGGAAGCGGACGGTGCCAGCGGAACGCTCTCCCGTCCATTCCACACGATCCGGCCGATCGAGGCCCAACACCGCGGTTCCTTCTACTAGTTCGTAGCGTTGGCCTCCCGCTTGGATGACGACCTGAGGTGCTCGACGAAAGACAGTAACACCCTGGTTCTTGATTTGCGCTGGTAGCATGCTTCCCAGCTCGTATGTCCGCCCCCATATCGACACACGATTGCCATTCGTGTCCAAGGACTCGAAGGGAAAGGGAACTTCTGTCACCAGGCCAGCCCGGGCGGTGGTCCACGGCTCGCTAGGATCCCCCAAGTCGTAACCGCACGCGCCTTCGGAAAGTGCGGTCCCTACGCAAATCAGTGCCAGCAGAAGTTGGATTCGTTGCATATTGCTCTCGTCTCTAAAGACTTCCATCACCATAATATCCATACCATAATATCACTATAAGGTGCTATTGTCGCGACAGACGCGCACGCGGATTAGGATTTTCCTCAAGGAACGATGATGTGAACGAAAATGGTCCCTTCAAGACCACGGTAATTGGTAGTTTACCCAAACCGGCTTGGCTGCAGGAACAAGTGCCTTTGAATGAGGCTGGCAAACAGGTGCATGGCCAAGGAGCGAGTTGGGCCTTTGAAGGAGAATTGCTGCGTCAGGCCCAAGATGACGCCGTACGGGTGGCGATCCATGACCAGGTGCATGCCGGCGTCGACATCATTACTGACGGCGAACAACGCCGCAAGTCATACGTGTCAGAGGTGGTCAGGAACCTGGATGGATTTGATTACGAACAGCTGACCAAAAAATGGACTCGTAAGGGAAGGCGGCTGGCCGAGGTGGGACGGTGTATTGGACCCGTTCAACGAAAGCAATCCATTCTGAAGCAGGATTTGAAGTTCCTCAAAGAACACTCGCCGCGACCCGTGAAGATTACTCTGCCGGGTCCGATGACCGTCGTCGACTCGACGTCGGACGAATACTATGGAGACGAACGGACCATGGCGTTGGCGGTTGCCGACGCTGTCAACGCCGAAGCACGAGATTTGGATACAGTCGGTCCTGCGGTGATTCAGTTTGACGAGCCGGTCTTCAGCCGTTACCCGGAAAAAGTTATTGATTGGGGCATCGAAGCCCTGGATCGTTGCGTGCAGGGATTGCAAGCAAAGACCTGTGTGCACGTTTGCTACAGCTACCCGATGCCTGGCGTGCCACGACCTATTGTGGATAGCTACCCCGTGATTCTTGAGGCACTGGAGTCGTCATGCGTGAATCAACTGGCCCTCGAATTCGAAGCTTCAGGTCTCGATCCAGAGCTGCTGCGACTTTGCCCGTCCAAGACGATTCTGTTTGGTTGTATCGATAACGGTGCTCTTGGTATGGACCGAGTGGAAACGCCAGAACAGGTGGCCACGAAGTTACTCGCAGCTGCCCGGCATATGCCAGCCGAGCAAATTCAAGCGGCACCAGATTGCGGCCTGCTGCCGCTGAACAGCAAAGTGGCCCGAAAAAAACTGTCGGCGATGGTCCACGGCGCCCAAGAGGCGCGACGACAGATTTCTACATCAAGTCGCGGCTGATGACGGTCGGGACCAGGTCTGTGCTGAGTCCTGTAGTGTCACTGAAGCGAGGAATGGTGCTTCGTCGTTGCCCGTAGCTTTCGAATCGACGTGGAAAACAGTGTCCACGAGGTGCATTCCCAACGCGTCGGTATCCGCTAATGGCGGGGGATATGTCGGCCCATGTTGGCACCCACACGGAATGGAAATGTAGCCGGAGCGGCATGCGGTGGCCCTGCACGGCGGGCCAGTTCGGACATACCAAGCAGATCTTGTACAATGCGGGCACAGCTTTGCCGCCAATGGGAAGCTTTTGTTGCTGAGGAAATCCGTGCACCCGGGGCGCAGCGCCCCCTGAGGATAGGGACCAAAACCATGCCTGCTGAACACGTTGCAAAATTACACTTTCCGCTGGCCGATCGAGCTACCACCCAATGGCTCGCCAAGCGAGAGGAAGGTACATCAACCAAGAAGTCGTCACGGCGGCGATTCCTGATGCAAGCAGCCGTCGGTGGCGGAGCGATCGGACTGGGAAGACTGGTGCAGGCTGTTGAGGCCGACAATACTAGCCGCGCGGTGGTGTCACGCCGGGAACCGATCAAGATCACCAAACTCGAAACGTTTGTGCTTAAGAACAGCTGGGTGTTTGTTAAACTCTCCACGAACGTGGGCCTTGTTGGCTGGGGCGAGATGCTGAAGGATCGCAGCCTGACCTGTGCAGCGGGGGCAAAACAGGTGGAACCGTATCTGCTCGGAAAGGACCCGCGAAAAGTCGTTCACCACTGGCAGGCCATTTATCGGCACGCCTTTTACCGTGGAGGACCTGTGCTGACGGCCGTGCTGAGTGGTATCGACATGGCTCTCTGGGACATCAAAGGGAAGGCGCTCGGCATGCCCGTTTACGAACTCCTCGGAGGCCCCACCCGTGACAAGATTCGTGTCTACGGACGCAAAGGGGAAGCTGAAGACGGAACCGTGAACGCAATCAAGGTGGGAGCGAACGCCGATGGCCGTACCGCTCACCGGTATGTCGAAAACCCTGGTTACGTGCAACGCCTGGCCAAGAACTTCAAGCAATTGAGGGAACACCTTGGCAGCGAGATCGATGTGGGGATTGATTTTCACGGTATCCCTTCACCGCAGACGGCCATGCTGCTCATCAAGGCGTTGGAACCGTACCAGCCCTTCTTTTTTGAAGAGCCGATTGCGTGCCAGAATGTGGACGCGTTGGCGGAACTAGCTCGAAAGACACACATCCCGATTGCGACCGGTGAGCGCATTTTTACAAAGTGGGGTTTCCGCGAAATCCTGGAGAAGCAGGCGGCCAGCATTTTGCAACCCGACGTATGTTACGCAGGAGGAATCACCGAACTGCGGCTCATTGCGGGGATGGCTGAGGCCTACTACGTACCTCTGGCTCCGCACAACCCGCAGGGGCCCTGCTCGTTGGCCGCCAGTTGCCAGATCGCGGCCAGTATTCCGAACTTCCTGATCCAGGAAGGAGGCGCGCGGACTTACGAAAATTTACTCAAAGTTCCTTTTAAGCAACAAGATTCTTATCTGCCCATCCCGCAAGCACCGGGGTTAGGTATCGAGATCGACGAAGACAAACTGCAGGCCCAGGTCGGGCCACCGCAACCATACCCGCACAGCTACGACAGGGATGACGGATCTGTCGTGGACTGGTAGTTCGAAGAAAAACCCACCATCCTCGGGGGGCACGCCTAAGGTGCTCCAGGAAACGATTTGACGTACTGGATCTTGAAATCCGGAAAAGAGTTGACAATTTGAATCTTGTAGTCCGGAAAGGAATTGACAATCTTCCATTTACCTGGTTTGTCAGGAAATGATTTGACGATCTGAACCTTCAGGTCAGGAAAAGAATTCACGACCTGTACCTTGTAGTCGGGGAATGAATCGACGTACATGATGTTTCCGTAGATCCTCGAGACATTTACTTTCAGCTTGGCAGTATTGCCGGAGGGTGCTATCGCCATGGTGCTGGGTTCATCAGCCAACGAAACGTTTATCTGGGCAATAGAGCCAATAAAACATGTTCCCAGAACAACTGCCAAAACCAATTTACGCATGGATTTTTTCTCCCGTAGAAAAATACGTTTTCTGCAAGTCATCAGTTTAGCATCAAAATCCCGACCGGCTGTACACATCCACCAACTTTAGGCCCTGCCAGCGCGGGGACTAGGATTGTCGGTGCAGCTAGGATGCCATCAATGGCGAAACGCAAAGGCAAACAATTGCGCATCATATAGATGAAATCGGAGGACCAGGGGCTGCCCGGCAAGAGATGATACATCGAACTGATCGCCAAACTGGACGACATGCCGCAGGTCGTCTCCTTGGATTGGATCCGATGCGGGCCAGGCGGCGATTCTGTTCAGAGACAGGTCAAGTAGTTCTACCACGATCTTTCCTTGAGCTGCGACCTCGGCATTCAATTCCAGTCGCCGCCCAGAAAACTGAATTGGTACGGTAGTCAATATGGCGCCAGTCACAGGTCCGTCGGCTGATACGAAACGGTCTTTTCGCCATTTTGCCAAGTTAATGCCCGAGCGGTGTTCGGGTTTGTCTTCATCTTGGATTCCCCACCACCTGGGTGCCCCGTGAGTGTAGTTACCAGCAGAATAGTACAACCAGACTTCGTCTTGGTAGTCAAAGGCATAGGAGGCCGTGCTGAAGGTACCGCTGTCCCATTCGTCCGGCTTGCCAGGCCGGATAGCGGGAGTTCGGAACGGGCGTTCGAACTCCTCCAGATCACGCGAAACGGCCAGTTGTACTTCCAAGGGACCTTCGTGGTTGCCAAACTTAGGCACATTCGTAGTAATACTGATCATCCAAGGAAAAGCAATCAGACAACTTTCTGCGGCGTACATGCCGGCCCCATAGACTTCGGTCCGCATCACGTTCGGGTTATCGGGGTAATTTAGTAGCGGACGAACCTGAGCGGCCCGGATACGAGTCCCATAGTCGTCGCGTCGATCGGCCCAGATTGCCGGAGCGGGTTTTGACCAGTGGACAAAGTCATGACTGGCCGACAGCCATAGCGATCGGCGACGCCGGCCCATCACGGGCATGGCTTGTTTGAATAACGTCACGTACTGCTGGTGTGTTTCGCTCCAGCTGGCGCAGATGACGTCGTCGACGTAAGAAATCGGCACGATCGTCCCGGGTGCTGCGTCTTTCCAGTGCATTCCGTCTGGAGAAACCATCGCACAATAGCCACGATCGTAGACGTAGCAAATCATCTTGTAACGCCGCTGCGGATCTGGATCATGCCTGTCCTTCATGACGCTGGCCAGGAGCGCCTTCGAGACAGCATGATGAGCTTGGCCGTTGTTCGACAAGATAGTCCCTTCATGCGACTTGTCCCAGTGAATTCCGTCACGGCTGGTCGCATAAAAGGTGGTCTCGTAAGAGAAGTAATCACTGGCAGAGCCAAGATACCACATCTTAAAAAGTTTCTCGTCCACGTCGTACATCACCGACCCATACATCTGTAGGTGCCAGCCCTCGCAGGGCCGATCGGGTTTGACTAACGGTTCGCGAGAAGCTTTCTTTCCCGGATGCAGCGTAAAGCTGACCCCGCGCGCCTCATAAACCAGTTCTTGATCGATGAACAGTTGAGACTTGGAATCAACATCTACGACCGTTTTATGTGGGATGGCGTACGTTGTTGGCGACCAAAGAAGCGCCAGCAAGACAACGGAGATCACCAGCTCAGTGTGTGTATGTCGCAATGTCATGTCTTGCTCTCCAGTGCGCGAGAAATGGTTTTCATTTCTGATTCCGACATTGTAACAGAGGGGAAATTTGGTTCGAACCCCGAGGATGGTAAATGCCAATTCACACAAGGCCACTCATGCGGCTGCGGTGATGTAAAGATCCGGCCGCATGCCGTAACCAACACCAGAAAAGGGCTTGAGCACTGTTCGACGGACGCTTTAACTTTGCCCCTCTAGTAGTTAGTCCAATCATGATCGAGGCATCCGTCGAATGTTGCACGGATGGCGACCAAGATGTCGACATTACGGACTTTAATTTTTTAGCGTCGAACTTTGCGCCGGATGGCTATGGGAACTCCGCCACCCCAGAGCCTTCTGTTTTTTTGGGTATCGCTGGGACTGCTGCTGTTAGGCCGGGCCCGGATACAATAGACGCCAACCACACGGTGCGATGTGTCGTTCACAAAGGGCGGACGATTAGTTTTATGAACGTTTTAAATCGGTCCTCCCATCGGAAGTGGCCGAGCGCGTTCTGGTCGAGAGTGTCAGGACTCTGGTACTAGTTAGTCGGGAGTCAGCGTTCCGGAGATGTCACTGAAAGGCATTTGGTCTGCACTTCGCGCAGCCTGGATTTTCTTTTCCTAGGAATGTGCTTGCGTTTTTAGCTTGCCACGTTCCTAAGACCACCGTGAACGATGCTTTTTGAGGCGGCACGATGGGGGTCAGGTCATATCAATAGGAGGGCTTTCTCCTGGCAACTCCTTGGCCGATCGCCATGATCGTGCGCCCTATGGGCCCCTCAAAAGGTTTAAGGGTTTCTCCTCCCGTTCGGTTTCACACCCAGGCCTTTCCCTTATTATGTACGTGCTTTAGCCATAATATGCCCACGGTAATAAGCAGAAAGGTTCACGTCTCTACTGGTATAATAGTAGTAGAACTCAACCTGCCTGGCTGTTGCGCAATGGTGCAACTTGTTTTCCTCATTGACGTCTGGCCAGAACTAATTGGGGATCACGTTAATCAAGTTACCTCTTTTATGGTGTAACCAGAAAGTTGCTTGAACGAGTTAGTGGGGCACAGGTGAAATAAGTAGTAGCCTTCGTGTTTGCTTACTCCTGTCACAGGTGCGCAGGGAGTGGTTGAAGTGTTATTTGGGACCTGATCTCAGATCGTACTTCATCCATGCGTGGCAGACGATCGTGCGACCGAATTTTACTTGCAACCGTAGTTGTGTTGGATAAAAAACAAACGCCGTGTCGAAGGATAGGGTGCCGATCGCGGCAGGGCATGTGCGTCCATTGAGACAAAAACCCTATACCATATTTGAATCGGCTGTTACGGGTTGGCTGAACACGAGCGAATGAAATAAATGAATAGCTCAAGAAGGTAGTTGCGATGCGTAATCAAACACGTAATCCGAAGAAGACGAGTAGCCATTTGCCGCATAAGGTGGCAACCTTTCGTCCCACGCTGGCATTTCGTTTGTGGCGTTTGGACGGAGTCTCTTTATTGACTATTTGCGCTTTGGTTCTTGCTGTTCCGTTCATGGTTCCATTGGTATCGGTGAACGCGGCTCAGCTGTCGGGAACCCTTTCATTGTTTGATGTGGGGGAATCGCTAGAGGGTGCTAAGTTCAACGGGATCGCAAATGGTGATCAATCGGGTATCTCCGTCTCCAGTGCTGGTGATATCAATGGTGATGGTCTGGACGACCTATTGATTGGGGCATATAGGGCCGATGCGGACGGGACCAATCGTGGCGAAAGTTATCTGGTCTATGGTCAGTCTACGGACAGCCTTTTAACCGGCAGCTTGAACCTGTCTGATCTGGGCGGCGCGGTAGCTGGTGCCAAGTTCAACGGCATCGCGAATCATGACCAGTCCGGCGTCTCTGTCTCCGGTGCAGGTGACGTCAACGGAGATGGTCTTGATGATCTTCTGATTGGGGCATATGGGGCAAACGCAGGTGGTTCCGACCGTGGTGAGAGCTACCTAGTCTACGGACAGTCTGCGGTCAGCCCTTTGACCGGCAGCTTGCACCTGTCCGATGTGGGCGGCGCCG
>JAKVBZ010000108.1 GCA_022448645.1 Pirellulaceae bacterium | reverse complement strand
CGGATTTTTTCCCAACATGCATCAGGAGCACACGGATTGATGTGCGACGGATCTGTTCACTTTCTCAGTGAAAGTACAGATGCGGCCGTGATTCTTTTCCTGTGTTCGCGGGACGGGAGCGAGATTTATGAAACGTCTCCCTTTAAATGAGGGTGGTCTACACGAGACTCGCACGAAAAACTAACTTTTAGCGAAGGCACGGCGAGAACGGCCATCATGGTGTAATGTGCTGCAAAACGAACGGTATGAGATGAAGTACTTGGTTCCAGAGGCGGTTACCCCGGCTTTGCGGACCTATGTGCGTACGTTTCTTGCCCCAGATGTGCACACAAACGATAACGGTACCAATCGGTACCAGGTCTATACACTCTATCTGGACGGTCCATCCCTAACACTTTGCAGGCAGACACAGCAAGGATTAAGAAATCGTTACAAGTTGCGCGTTCGCTGGTACGATCCGGATCCAGAAGCCCCTGCATTTATTGAAATCAAGCAACGAGCGAACGATTTCATCCATAAACTAAGAGCACAAGTGACAAAAGCTGAAATGCAGCAAATCATCCATGGCGGATACCTGTCTCTTACGGAGCAAAATCGAGATCACTGCATCGCAGACGTCATCGGAGAATTTTGTGAACGACGAGACCGATTGATGGCAGCAGAGACCGTTTTGGTCTCCTATACTCGCGAAGCCTATGAGTCTTCACTAGGGAATCACATACGCGTTACTTTTGATCGTGAGATCTGGGGACGTGCCTGCCGTAATGATCATGAACCGTTATCGTCTGAGCGACATGGGGAAGTCTCAAATGGACAAGTTGTCATGGAGATCAAATTCACCAAGGAAATGCCAGGCTGGATACACGATTTCATTCAATCGTTTCAACTGACACGTGTTTCGTTTCCAAAATACGTTGCTTGTGTCGAAAACCTGGGCCTACTGGCCACGCCTCAAACCACACGCATATAAGTTCGAATGAGTCAACTTTTCCAAAGTTTTATACATGGCGATCCAGGATTATCGCTATCGCCAATGTCAACAGCGTTGACATTGCTATTAAGTTTTCTGCTGGGACAGACCATCGGCTGGATCTATATGTGGACGCATGATGCGTTTACATATTCCAAATCTTTCGTGGGCTCCCTGGTGGTACTCCCGGTCATCGTCTCGGTCCTGATGATATTGATGGCCGGAAATCTGGCCGTTGCTTTTGGATTGCTTGCGGTGTTCGCCGTGGTACGATTCCGAAATGTGCTCAAGGATACCCGAGATACGACATTTATCCTGTGGGCAATCGTAGAAGGCATGGCCGTGGGAACTTCACGCCATACCACGTCAGTGCTGTCTGTCATGGGCATCGCTTTAGTCTTGCTTTACATCAGGTCAACCAATTTCGGAGCTCGAGATCGCTTTGATACCATCTTGTCGGTGGAAGTCTCGGGAGCGATGGCAGCTCACCGAGCCAACTTGGCAAAAATCCTGGGGCGGCACGTCCTCAGATTCGTGCTTGTAAACCAACAACAGATTTCCAGTGAACGGTACTTGCTCAACTATCGCCTATTGTTACGCGATCCAGACCGTTCCCATGAATTACGTGAAGAATTGGCCTCTACGGAGACAGTCGAAGAAGTCTCTATGAGACGATATGTCGACGAATCGGAGATTTAGCGCTCGACAATGAACGATCCAACACCTATCCCAGTTCCGTGGCCGGTGCGCTGGCGACAGTGGCGTCACCACACTTTGCCCATTGTATGCTTTTTTGCCTCCGTTCTTGGCGTATGCTGGCTCTGGAGCCACCAGCTGACAACGCATCAGGCGGTGGGTGAAGTCATGTCCGTGCGAGTCGACGTGGTCAGCCCTTGCTACGGAGTTGTCGTCGAACTGCCCCGTCCTACCAGCGGTGATTGGACAGAACTCGACTTGGTAAACCAAGGCGATACTTTGGCTTTGATCCGCCCCGTCCCTTTGCCTGGCACCGCACCGACCGAATCCACCAGCCCGGATTCAACGCCCATCGCTATACCATCCCCAATCAATGGTTGCGTCTTGGAAATTCAGCGACATACGGGACAAAACGTGCAGCCATCAGAACCGATCATGACCATCACAGGACAGGAAGCAAAATACATTATAGCGTATGTCCCAGATAGCTTGGCGGCCGAAATGGACGAAGGAGACTCCGTCAATGTGGCACCACGGAAAACTCAAGGGGGATACGTTCCTGCCACCGTCGAACGTGTGGGACTTAGTCTGGAACAGATTCCTTCTCACCACATACCATTGGAAACTGTATCTCGCTGGGGCGTTCCTGTACGAATACAGCTGCCCAAGGGCATACCATTGCGCCCTGGTAGTCTGGTCGACATCACCTTGTAATCATTACCGAATGTAATCATTACAATGCGGCAATCTTCCATCCTTCAAACCAGTGCCCCCGACATTAGATCGTTGGCGGCATCTGTTAACTGCCCGTTTGCCGAAGGCATGCTAGAAGCGCGCTAAGGGAACAACCTATCCAATTTGGTTTATTCGCAGGAACGATCGAGGATATCTTTTTGGCAGCGAATCAACCGACAGCAGAAGAAAAATGTGAGCGCAACTCACCATCGGACTGGAGAGAATACACTCGTCCGACGTGGACGATCGTGGTCGTCCTGGTGATCCTGGCAGTACACATCGGCCTAGCGCTGTCTGCAGTATCTCGAAAATCTGTGACGTTTGACGAATTGTCCTATCTGGCGACCGGCTACAGCTACTGGCATACCGGAGATTACCGTTTGCAGCCGGAAAGCGGCAACCTGCCTCAGCGATGGGCTGCCATCCCTCTGCTATTCAGCAATGTCAAATATCCGACTCTCGAACAACCTGCTTGGTGGTTCAGTGCCGGTCCTGTCATGGCCATGCAGTTCTTTTACGACCAGGGCAATGATGTGGATATGATGCTATGGAGAGGACGTTGCATGATGGTCGTCCTCAGCGCGTTACTGGGCCTATCCATCTTTTTCTGGTCTCGCCATCTGTTTGGCACAGCAGGCGCAGTCATTTCGTTAACCGTGTTCGCACTCAGCCCGACGTTTCTTGCCAACGGACCGTTGGTCGTCTCGGACGTTGCTTTGTCGTTCGGAGTCATGGTATTCCTGGGATGCTTGTGGATCAGCATGCATTGGTTTTCTCGCTTGACACTCATGGCAAGCAGCATTGCATTGGGTGTGCTGTTAGTCACCAAGATGTCAGCTGTCGTCGTATTTCCTCTGGCAGTGGCCCTCTGGGCCCTACGCGAATGGCGAAGGAAACCATTAGTGATCCATGATGGACACGCCACCTCAGTGCAATCATTTGACGAACGATTACGTTATTGGGGAATTTCTCTTTTGAGCCACGCCTTGGTGGCGCTGCTTGTCATGTGGACGTTCTACGGTTTTCAAGGACGAACATTTCGACATGCCAAACCCGGCAGAGACGTCATCGGGAAAGCGTACCAAATTCGTGGTATTGAAGCAGAAGGCATTTTGGGAGCCGCCGTCAAATTGACGAGTACCCTGCACGTTGTCCCCCAACCCTACCTACAAGGCTTCAGCAAAATCGTTCGTCGGACGAAGACACGGCGTGCATTCCTAAATGGAGAATACCGACGGACCGGTTGGAAAAGTTTTTTTCCTTATTGCTTCCTGCACAAGACACCCTGGCCAATTTTTGTGTTGATCGCATCTGCAGTGGGCACGCAGTTGTGGAAAACGCAAAAACGACCGATCGTTGAAGGAGAGAACGATCACGAGTCGACTAACACTGAATGTGAAAGAAATAGTCTGCGACGAATGGCTTACCATGGAGCCCCCTTATGGGCTTTTTTCGTGCTGTACTGGATGATAGCCATCACTTCGAATATTAACATTGGCCATCGCCACTTGATGCCCACCTATCCCATCCTATTCGTATCCTTAGGAGCTGTTGGTTACTGGTTTCGTCCTTGGCGTTGGATGGCTACAGTACCAACGCTCGCGATTTTAGCTTGGCTATCCGTGGAAACGTTAACTGCTTGGCCTCATTACCTGGCCTATTACAATCCAAGTGCCGGCGGGCCGTCCAATGCTTATCGGCATCTTGTCGATAGTTCGTTGGACTGGGGCCAAGATCTGCGAGGATTGAAACGCTGGTTGGACGACGAGGCGACTCGCGAAAACAAACAGGACATTTCCAATCGCATCTACATTTCGTACTTCGGTACAGGGAAACGCAGCTACTACGGAATCGAAGGCCACTTCTTGCCATCGTTCGCCATTTGGCCCGACGAAAAACTGCAATTCCGACAACTTCAGGGTGGAACCTATTGCATCAGCGCGACCATGTTGCAATCGATCTATCTCAGTCCCTTTGGCCGTTGGAACGATCGATATGAAGCAGAATATCACGAGTTGCTGAACTCAATACCCAAATTCCAACAGTGGCAAAATCAAAATGACTTCCTCGACAACACGCCCACGGCACGAAAAAAGCGAGCCACTTTAAAACGGTTCTTAGAGCTTCGATTCTGTCGGCTGTGTGCCTTTCTGCGGCAGCGTGAACCAGATGACCGCATTGGCTATTCTATCCACATCTACCGGCTTACCGATGCAGACGTTGCTCAAGCCCTCAATGGTCCACCGGCAGAGCTTGACATCGTATCGCCTGATCCAGGAGAGGATTTGCTCCATTTTGGAGTTAGTAAAACACAATAGGCATCAAGGCACGGCCATTGGGAGCCACCGCCAGCTTTTCGCAGCTTGTTTGCACGCGATCAGAAACTAAGGCAAATCGAATCGCACTGATACGAGTAGCCATGGAAGCACGTCATTTGTTTTCTCCTCCGCGATGTACCCCACTGCACATACCGATATTCCACCGAAATCGTCATCATGATTACGTTGATATAAGTCTCGTGTGCTGTTCCCAGGTGATTATTCCTTCTTTTCCAAGACACTTCCTATATTGGAAAGTGCGGCATTCAAACGCTACACGCCAAGAGTCTCGTTGGAGTAACATCTCGACATACCAATCTCACGTGATCGCAACCCGTTCTCTTTTTGCTTGACAATGAGATCGGGTCATAGCAGCTGTGAGGTGGAGACTGGTTCGTTGGCCCACAGGGTCATCCTGAAACAAGCAAAGCGCGAGGACAAATCTGGCCTCCAGAATGAGGAATTGCGCATCACGAAAACGTCAGGGGGTAAATGGGCCCCGAGCCGTAGGCGAATTGAGCGATAGAACCCTATAATGCGTTTGTGCAGCCAGATCGCACACTTAGAAAGCCAACGGCAAGGGGCTCGATGCATGAACGACTCGAGCAATGTTAAGTGCAGACTCCAATGAAGACGAGCAACCAAGACCAGCCACATTGTCGACGGAATGATGGGCAGTGAGTGAGGCAGGACACATGTATCTCTTTGACAACGCGGTGTTGCAGCGAGGTTTGTCGGCGAATTTGCGCATGGCTCGAGGTTTCTTACTGTTACTTCTCTATAACGGTTTGCTTGGATTTGTCGTCGTCATTGGCTGGCCTCCAGATGACCGACTCGACTTGACGGCAAATCCGGAAGCGGCCAAGCGATTAGTCGATTTATTCTTTCTCGGACAATACATCTTGGCATCACTGATGACCCCCAGTTTCGCTGCAGGGACGATCACGTTCGAAAAAGAATACAAAACATACGAAATGCTGCTGGCTACCCCGATGAAACCTGCGGCTATCGTGCTTGGAAAATTACTTTCTTCCTTAACGCATTTGGCGATTCTTATTTTTGCATCCCTGCCGATCGTAATGCTTTGCCTTCCGCTGGGAGGTGTATCCATGTATGAAGTCTTGGCTGCCTATTTGGGCCTGGTTATTTCGGTGATCACCTTTGGCATGATTAGCATTTCCTGCAGCAGCTACTTCCGGCGCACGGCTTCAGCCTTGGTAGTATCCTATTTGATGGTGTTGCCTCTGGCATTGGCTGCAGTCTTCTTTTGGAGACTGTTTGCTGGGGATGGTTTTTTTCGACTGATCCTCACCCTAACACTGATGCCAACAGTTTGCGGGATGATGTGTGCTGCGTTGTTTTTCAACACATGCCGACGGTTACTACACCCTCCGGACGTAGGCAGTGAGGGAAAGGAAGTCGTCGATATCGAAGAAGAAGCCGAGAATGCAGTAGGGTTGGTCATTCAACGTGATCAGTTTCCCGACCGATTATTCGCTCCTGCAAAACGCACCGATCTCTTGGATGACAAAGCCAATCCTGTTTACGACAAAGAGATTCGTAGCGAAATATTCAGCCAAGGCACGTTAATGCTACGATTGGTAATTCAAATCAGCATGTTCCTGGCGATCCCGTTGATGGCGATTTTCCTCTACATATGGCCCCACTACGCCGCCTGGTACATTGGATACATCATCATTTTCAACATGCTCGTGGGTCCCGTATTTTCCGCTGGAGCCATCACCAGTGAACGAGAGCGTGAGACGCTTGATTTGCTGCTTACCACGACGATTTCGCCTTGGCAAATCCTATGGGGCAAGTTGGTTGCCGGATTGAGGGTTTCCAGCGTGTTGACCATGTTCTTAGTGTGGCCCGTGCTACTGGCTTGCTTGATGGTGACTTCCTATTGGTCAAATCTATTGGGAGTAGCGGCTTTCTTATCGATAGTGCTGATGACCTGCCTGACTACCGCCATGCTGGCCCTATTCAATTCAGTCGTGTTCCGCAAAACGGCCCACAGCATGATGGCTACGTATATCACCATCATCATTTTATTCTGTTTGCCTCCTGCTGCAGCCGTAATTGCCTCCACTTTGGACCTATCCGGGGCCGAAACGACAGCCCTGTTCGGCATGATCAGCCCTTTTTCAACGGCATTTGAAGTTCCGCTGTATATGGATTTGGTGGACGAAACGCTCACCACAGGACGTTGGTTTTATTTCTTCGGTTACATGCTCTTCGGGACTGCTTCGAACCTTGGCCTGTTGGTTACGATGATCTGGCTATTCAATTCACGTTGGCGTGTGGCACGTTAACAACTTCCCGACAAAACCGGTCACGGTAACATAAGGACCACATCGAAGATGCGGCCAAATCTGTGAGTCGACCGAGTTTGCCGCAGGCCTGTGACGATGGTGAACGCCGATCCACCCACATCTAGCGTGTTCGGCCCACCAAACCGGCCGAGCCATTGTGGTTTGTACCAACAGAACGGGTAACTTCAGAAAAAGAGTTCGCAAAGGGCCACTCCCCCCACCATTAAAATTCATTTAGAATGAAATCCTGTTGTCGGTGCACGGATTTCCTAGAGAGCCGACCAAGGAATCCGAGGATCCACGGAATCCAATACAATTGGCAGGCAGCCCAACGCGATCCTGGAAACGTACCGGTTGAATCATCATTCCTCCGTCTGATAGTTCCCAGCCTATGAGTATCGAAGTTGCAGAAATCGGTGCTATTCCGGAATCTTGGACGCGGTCACATGTGCTCGACTTGGAGAGTCTTTCTGCCGAGGAAATCACATTACTGCTCGACACGGCCGTCCATTTCAAGGAGTTAACGGGCGGCTGCCGGCATAAGATTTCCGCGATGCCGGGTCGCACCATCGCCAATCTCTTTTTTGAAAACTCCACACGAACTCGAACCAGCTTTTCCCTGGCAGCCCGTCGCTTGGGAGCCGACACCGTCGAGTTTTCCGCCGGGGGCAGTAGTCTATCTAAAGGTGAAACGTTCATCGACACAGCAAAAAACATCGAGGCGATGAACGTTGACGCCGTGGTCGTGCGGCACAGCACACCGGGGACCCCTCATATCCTTGCACAAGAGCTCAATTGCGCTGTTGTCAGTGCAGGAGACGGACCTCACGAACACCCGACGCAAGGGCTGCTGGACATACTCACAATTCGTGAGCATCGAGGCGATTTAGCAGGGCTCACTGTGGCACTCGTCGGGGACATCGCACACAGTCGAACGGCTCGCTCGAATATTTGGGGCCTCAAAAAACTGGGAGCACATGTCATTGTCTGTGGTCCCTCAACGTTGGTCTCTCGTCGCTGGGAAGAGTTGGGCGTCGAAGTCTCTTATCATCTGGACGACATCGTACATCGCTGTGACGTGTTGAATCTGCTACGGATTCAATTCGAACGACAGTATACCCGCCCCTTTCCTTCAGTTCATGAATACGCGCTCCTGTATGCGATGACGGGCGCCCGTTTAAAGCAAGCCAAAGAAGACATTCTGATCATGGCACCGGGGCCAATCAATCGAGGTGTGGAAGTCACCCCTGACGTCGCAGACGGTCCTCACTCAGTCATTTTGGACCAGGTGACGAATGGACTCGCTGTGCGCATGGCAGCCCTATGGCTCGTGACAGGTGCCCACGCGGCAAAAACATTTACTTAACACAGCACATGAGAAGCCATGTCCGAACAGGCACTCCCTCGCATCCTGATCCAGAATGGGCGCGTGATCGATCCAAGCCAATCATTGGATGAAGTCACGAATGTACTGATCGAAGACGGGCACATCGCAGCCTATGATGTCTCTCCGAACGGTCAGGATGTCATCCTCGATGCTAGTAATAAAATCGTATCGCCCGGGCTGATTGACATCCATGTGGAGCTTCGAGAACCAGGATGGGAAGAAGACGAAACGATCGCCAGCGGTACACGTGCCGCACTGGCAGGAGGATTCACCTCCGTTGCCTGCATCCCCAACACCAATCCACCTGTCGATACGCAGGCCAGTGTCGAGTTCATTCGACACCAGGCTGCCTTGGCTGATAACTGCCGTGTGTTCGTTCTAGCCTGCGTAAGCAAAAACCGCCAAGGCAAAGAATTGTCGGAAATCGGTTCGCTTGTAGACGCTGGTGCCGTCGGGTTTAGTGATGCCGACAGCCCTATCTACAACGCCGAGTTGTTGCGCCGGGCGTTCGAATACTGTCGCATGTTTAACAAACCGATTCTTAATCATCCGGAAGTGTTGGAGCTGACCCATGAAGGCACCATGCACGAAGGGCTGGTTTCGATGGTATTGGGATTGGGCGGACTTCCCACCGAAGCCGAAGACATGATGACGGGCCGCGATCTGCGCATGGCGGAAGCGACTGATGGCCGTTTACACATCATGAATGTTTCTAGCGCCGAAAGCGTCGAATTAATTCGACGCGCGAAATCGAGACAGCTATCTGTGTCCGCTGAAGTCTGTCCTCACCATTTGTTCTTGACAGATGAAAAACTGCGTAGCTTTGATACCAACTACAAAGTCAATCCTCCGCTACGTGACCAACGTAGCGTCGATGCATGTATTGCTGGTTTAGTGGATGGCACATTGGACGTGATCGCCAGCGGACATGCCCCACGAGCGTCAGAAAAGAAAATGCAAGAACTCGATCGAGCTCCATTCGGCATGATTGGGCTGGAAACTGCCTTGGGAATTGTCAATCAACAATTAATCCAACCCGGCCATCTGGACTGGCCAGCCGTATTGGCCAAAATGACCGTCAATCCCGCCCGTGTTTTGGAGCTGGAACAGGGAACCCTGCAAGTCGGAAAGGAAGCCGACGTGACGGTCATCGATCCCGCTGTTCGCTGGACCGTCAGCAAATCTTCGCTGTTGTCCAAAAGCAGCAATACTCCGCTGTTAGGAACAGAACTCCATGGGCGAGCCGATACGGTCATTGTGGGCGGACGCGTGAAGTATTCCTTGAATGAAACTCGCTAGTTTCGAGTGACCATCATCCTTGGTGTGGCCAGAACTATCTTCGTGCGATCTCGCTTTACCCGCATGGGTGTGCGTAGATCATCTTACCTCGTCAAATCTCGACTTGGCGTAATTCACGTGGCAAGGGAAAATGCACCTGCTCCTCACGAATGGAACGTACTTCGACGTGAGCGTCGTATTCGTCGCAGAGAAACTGCAAACACCGTTCGACAACCGATTCTGGAGCGCTTGCTCCTGCCGTCACCACCACGGTTTCTACTCCCTCCAACCAATGAGGATTAATGTCGCTGGCTTCGTCAATCAGATAGGCAGTCTTACCATTTTCCACTGCCAGTTCCTTTAAACGTTGGCTATTGGAGCTATTTTGACTGCCCAACACCAGCACCAAATCGGCTTGCTCGGACAAAATACGTACCGCTTCTTGGCGGTTCTGAGTCGCGTAGCAAATGTCTTCTTTGGGAGGCCCCACAATCTGAGGAAATCTCTCCTGCAACCGGTGAATGATACGATTGGCATCGTCAACCGACAGAGTCGTTTGGGTCAGGTAAGCCAGCTTTGCCGTCTCGGCGAAATCCAATTGGTCAACCACCTCCACCGATTCAACCAAAACGATCGCTTCGGGAGCCTCACCCATCGTACCGATGACTTCATCATGACCTTCGTGACCGATCAGAATGATTGTGTACCCCGATTTAGCATAGCGTACCGCTTCCAGGTGAACCTTGGTGACAAGTGGGCAAGTTGCGTCAATGGCGTGCAATTTCCGCTCGTGAGCAATCCGACGGATTTCAGGAGACACTCCATGTGCTGAAAACAGCAAATGAGATCCCACAGGCACTTCGGCCAGATCATCAACAAAAACAGCTCCCTTTTGTCGAAAGTTGTTCACAACGTACCGGTTGTGGACGATTTCGTGATAAACGTAAACTGGTGTACCGAAAGCAGCGATCGCCAGATCCAGACTTTCGATGGCCATATTGACGCCTGCACAAAACCCTCGAGGGCTGGCCAAAATAACCTTCATGAACGGAAATCCTTGTTTGCTGAGCTATTTCCTCTTCCGCTTCTTTATAACCGTGACTTCACCCAAATGGCAACCGCGATGACTATGGATCGGTCGTGTCTCGACCTACAAAACTACGGCCCGCAAACCAATACCGGCCAGGCCATGTCACTCGCCGATGCCGAAGAATACTGTCGAAAACTGGCCAATTCGCACTATGAAAATTTCACGGTTGCCAGCAACCTTTTACCCAAAAACTTACATCAACATTTCTGTAACGTGTATGCCTATTGCCGCTGGGCCGACGATTTGGCCGACGAAGTGACAGACCCGGACGAAAGTTGCCGACTACTCGATTGGTGGAACCAACAGCTTCATCAATGTTATTCAGGCCGGGCAGATCACCCGGTTTTCATTGCATTACGTAAAACGGTCCAAACTTTCAACATCCCATCAACGCCCTTTGCCGACTTGATCACGGCATTCCGTCGTGATCAAACACAAACCCGCTACGCTGACGCAGCAGACTTGTTAAGCTACTGTGAGTCTTCGGCGAATCCCGTGGGGCGAATTGTCTTGCATTTGATCGATTGCCACAGCGCCGAAAATCAACGCCTGTCGGACTCCGTGTGCACGGGCCTCCAGCTCGCCAATTTTTGCCAGGACGTGGCACGAGACTATGTTCGCGGTAGAATCTATCTACCACGAGAGAGTTGCGAGAGATTCGGATACTTTGAAGAAGACTTTGCAGCCAAACGATACAACAAAGCGTTTCGAGACCTGATGCGGTTCGAGGTAGCGCGTGCGGAAACCTATTTAAAGGCGGGCAAAGCACTAGGACGTAAAGTACCACGTTCTGTGCGAGTGCCGATCTACCTGTTCATGTACGGTGGATTCGCCGTTCTGCAGGAAATTCGAAGAAACAAATACAACCTTTGGCGGCAGCGGCCGACGATTGGTAAATGGAAAAAAACGCGACTATTGATCCAGGCTTGGTGGCGCGCAATGGTTCTGTAGAACTGGACGCCAGTTACGCACAGTGCCGCCGAGTCGTCTTGAGAGCCAAATCCAGTTTCTCATTTCCGATGCTGCTACTGCCCCGTGAAAAGCGGCGGTCGATGTACGCTCTGTACGCGTTCCTACGTCACAGCGATGACTTGGTAGACACACCTGCAACCGTCGATGAACGTCGCCGGGCGTTGTACTCCTGGCGAGAGGATCTGGAATTCGCATTGGCTGGAAATCCACGTCATGCGACGTTACCAGCTTTGGTCGACACGGTCAAACGACATGCTATTCCTCACAACTATCTGTTTGAGGTATTGGAAGGCGTCGCCATGGATCTGGACATGCAAGGTATGACTGATTTCGCTGCATTGGAACGATACTGCTACCGAGTAGCTTCTGCTGTTGGTTTGGCTTGCATGTACATTTGGGGATTCTCCGGAGACGACGCCATCGCTGGAGCCAAGGACTGTGGAATTGCGTTCCAGCTGACCAATATCCTACGAGATCTCAAGGAAGATGCTGACCGAGGACGAGTTTATTTACCTCAGGATGAACTAGATTCTTTTGGTTACACCGTAACTGACCTGCAACAGGGAACCGTAAATCATGCGTTTCTATCCCTCATGGAATTTCAGATCGAGCGAGCCGAGTCGTACTATTCGCGTGCTCACGTCTTGTCCACACAAATAGCCGCCGATTCACGCTCGATGCTGCGTGCCATGACAAGAACGTACCAAGGTATTCTGCAACAGATCAGACATCGTCCTGCGGACGTGCTTAGAAAACCGGTCAGGCTGTCGCGCTGGCGACAAGCCGGGATTGTGCTCACGTCCATTATTCCAAGATTGCGTTGAGTCCTCCCACTCAGGTTCACGATGATGCAACAACCGGATGAACCTCGTCGTGCGGTAGTGGTGGGTGGGGGATTGGCTGGAATCGCTACCGCAGTGATGCTAAGCGAACACGGCTGGCAAGTCGATCTCTGGGAAGCGCGACGACAACTCGGAGGACGTGCAGCTTCTTTTCAGGACTCGGCATCTCAAGAACCTGTTGACCATTGCCAACACGTCGCCCTCGGTTGTTGTGTTTGCTTTCAGGACTTCTGCCAAAGAACCAATCTGACGCAGTTTTTTCGACAAGATCGCCAGCTTGTTTTTCTCAGTCCACAGGGTGATCCTGTGCGAGTCGGTGCGTCGCCGTGGCTGCCCGCACCCTTTCATTTGCTACCCAGCCTGTTCCAAATAGCTTATCTATCCTGGGACGAACGCTGTGAAATTTTACGAGCCTTGTGGGCCATGGCACGTACACCAAGTTCATCCATCGACTCGTCGCTTACCATGGAACAGTGGTTAGACCAACGACAAGCTTCCCGCTCGTCACGAGCACTTTTTTGGGAAGTCGTGCTGGTTAGCGCCTTGTCCGAACAATTGGCAAGGATCACGTTTACCGATGCACGAAAGGTATTTGTAGACGGTTTTATGTCGTTTCGCGAGGGACACACACTCCACATTCCACGTGTTGCTCTAGGGACCATGTACGAATGTCATTTACTTACCTGGCTGGCAAAGCACCACGTGAAATGCCGTCTGGGCGCAACCGTCAAACATCTATTGGTCGATGGGACTGCCGTGACCGCACTGGAATCAGAAAACGGCCAACTTTTCCGTTACGATGGGTATGTCCTAGCGACTTCCTGGCGCCAAACCTCCAAACTTCTAGTAAACACTCCGCTCGAGATTTCCGAACATCTTCGACCAGTCTCGCAGATAGAGTCGTCACCGATATCGGCTGTTCATCTTTGGTTTGATCGGCCGATTACTTCACGTAAGCATGCAGTTTTGACCGGTCGGCTTAGTCAATGGATATTTCAACGAGATACTTCCGAGACACACGAACCACCATGGACCAAAACGCACTACTATCAAGTGGTGATCAGTGCTTCTCGAGAATTGCAGCAACAAAGTCGGCAAGAGATCGTGGACGAAGTACACCGAGATCTGATGGAACTATTTCCAGCGGCGCGCAAGGCCAAACTACTACGTACCCAAGTGATCTCTCAACGAGACGCCGTGTTTGTAGCACCCGAACTTACGGGCGGCTCCCGTCCCACCCAGCGTACCCCCCTGAATAACCTCGTCCTCGCCGGAGATTGGACCGCCACCGGTTGGCCAGCGACGATGGAAAGCGCCGTGCGCAGTGGTTATTTGGCAGCCGATCATTTGTTGCAATCGCTCGACAAAAAATCACGAGTTTCTATACCAGAACTACCGGTCGGTTGGTTGTCGCGCTGGTTGATTCGGTCATGATGGGGACGGTCCATCTGGTAACCTCAGCGTTAGTCATTAGGCAGATGGCATTCTTTCGGCATCATTCGCGAGGGTTTGGCCATGAACCCAACCAGCCCCAATGCCATCACGACATCCATCGAACACCAATCACCTAGCCAACCGCTTCCCAACTCCCAGATTTCCCACTTCGCACAATAGCTTCAATAACACGCATATTGGCCACAGCGTCTTCGATCGGCGTAGGCACCGGTGTGTCGTTCATGATTGCCTGAGCGAACAAATCCCCTTGGATCGTGTACTGATTACACGCTGGCAACGCGAGATGTTCGGTTTTCTCGCCTGTTTGGAGCCACATATTGCAAGACTTGTCCGCTGGAGCATTGAAGGGGATCTCAATTTCAACACGCCCTGTCGTACCAAACAAGTTGACCCTTTGGTACGGAACCAACTGTGTAGAACACGTAAACGTGGATGTGCCGGTGCCGAAATCCAATATCCCAGACGCCAAGCGGTCCGTGCGAAAGTCGGGATCGTATTCAGCGATACCGCACACGCGTTGTGGTTCCGAGGAGAAAATAAAACGAGACAGTGAAATATTGTAGCAGCCAATATCCATCAATCCTCCACCGCCAATGTCAGCATTGTTGCGAATATTGTCGGGATCGTCATTGAAATAGGAAAAGAACGACTGAATGGTGCGTAGTTCGCCAATGCGACCGTCAGCAACCCACGAGCGGACCTGTTGCCATTGTGGGTGGTGCCGATACATAAATGCTTCCATCAGCTTCAATTCCGGAAATTGCTTGCCAGCATCGACCAGTTGTTGTCCTTCTTGGGACGCCAGACCAATCGGTTTTTCACACAACACGTGTTTGCCGGCCTCCAGCGCTTGGATGGATAGTGGTACATGCAGGTGATTGGGCAGTGGGTTGTACACAGCATCGATTGTGGGGTCGTCTAATAAGGCTTCGTACGAGCCGTAAACTTGTGGAATGTTC
>JAKVBZ010000107.1 GCA_022448645.1 Pirellulaceae bacterium | reverse complement strand
ATGATGTTGGCAAAAATGGGACCTGGTACAAACTGCATCCCACGCCGCTCCGAATCACCATCCACTTGCAACAATTCCATACCGACAATATCCGACGGCATCATATCGGGAGTAAACTGAATTCGTTTGAACCGCGCATGAAGCACCTGTGAAAGTGTCTTAACGAGCAAAGTCTTCGCCAATCCAGGAACACCAATCACCAAAGCATGACCTTGGCAGAACACAGCACCTAAGAAGGGCCGAACGATCGCTTCTTGGCCAATGATGACCTTGCCAATCTCAGCCTTTACCTGGCGATAAGCCTCACTGGCTCGCGCGAGAAGTTTCCGGTCATCGTGACTCAAGCTCAGCTGCACATCGTCGTTAGCCATGGCGTAGAATCACTCTCCATTCTGCTCAGGATCAAAGTAACAGGGATCAATGATCACCATTCGTGGAAGGGGACGATTGAAATTGGGGAACCAGACCCAATTCCGTTTCTAAAATTCCGTACAACTCGTCGGCGCTACTTGGACGACCGACCACTGTAGAAAAATCAGGAGACGCGACCACCGGAATCCGGTCGGCACCACTCGCTCCATATGCGGTAACATTTCGCAAAATCTTCTCCGTGACAGACTCGTCGCTCAACGCTCGCTGCAACTCTACTGGACCTACCAATTGTTCGGCAACATCTCGTGACTCTTGGACTTCGCGAGGAGCATCCGAGTCGAATAGCCATCGGTCGAATTCTGCAAACGAAGGTGGATCGACTTGAGCTACCGCCAACGCCAAACGAGCCAGATCGCACGAATTCTTGAAGCGAGAACCGGTCTTAGGCCAATTCGGATTGCAATTTGAGTTAAGCGGCATGGGTAATGCAACGATGCATAACTGTCCTGGATACCTGTCCAATGAATCCAACAAGTAAGAATGAGTGCGACGGCAATGAGGACAACAATAATCGAACATCAATACCAACATTTTGTCGGCAGTGACGGGGCCAATCACAGGTTCGTCGTCCACGACGAACCGTAGTGCTCCTTCCAAAGCCGTTATCTGACGTCCTGGCCCCGGACCTGAATCCGCGCTCTGCTCGGACGGTAACCGAATAACCGGCGAACCAGGGGACGGCCGCATCCACTGCAGGCTTGCAAATACCACTACCAAAACGAGTGCCGACATTGCTAACTTATTCCGGCTGATCGGTAAGCCGTCCGCAGAATCAACTACCTGGGCACGCGGCATTCTCCAAAATACCAGACCGGCACTGAACAAACCCGTCAGATGATCCACCATACAATAAGTACAAACAGCGTTGATGACAAAATATTGTACAACGATGAACCATGCGGCGGAAAAGCAAACTACAAATGAAAGACCAATCAGTACCACCCATGCCCAACGGGCACTTGCGTGAGACGTCGCTCGTGAGACCCAAACCGTAGACGCCAGCATGGCCAAGTAGACAACGGCTGCCGGCAGACTCACCGGTAACCCAAGCACGGTCGACCAGCGGCTGGTCAATACATCCGCACATCCGCTTCCGTCACCACAACCCGGAGGCAACCCCGCTTGGCTAAATGACAAACTTGCCAGAAACAAGGCAAGTCCAGCGGCAATGCACAAGGCAAGTCGCAACAACCACAACCAAATTCCCATCGGCGAGGTAACACAAGGTTCGGCTACGGGCGAAGTATCTTCTATTTCCGTATCTAATTCCATCATTTTTCCACCAGATGTGGCGGTGTTTCCAACTTATTCTACGCTGAGCGATAGGACTTGTTTCATCTAACGTCAAAAGGAGTGAACATCGGTTTGCCAGTCACTCCTTGTCGGACAAGGGCTACTGTCATGGTGTACCACTTTATTGAGTCAGACGTTGTTGTAATGGAGAAGATTCAACCATGCCACTCGTCACTTGGGACGATTCAGGAGCGACAAGCGATTTTATCCGCCATCAGCCGTGGCGAGCAGACTCCATTCCACTTCATTTGGCTTCACTACGTTGTGCCCTCAACGAAAAGTCTGTCATGGAAAGCTTCTCACCGAAAAACCCGCAACAGCATTCTTTCAAAAAAGCACGTATTGTTGAAAACGAGTGACATTGAGTGTTCCTTTTCCACCGCGGATTGAAAAACCGCAGTGACCACGCATCAGCGGTTCAGGCGTCATCCAATACTTCAACGGCTGCGAACGGACGACCTTCGAGCATGGCCAGGCTGGCCCCCCCACCCGTGCTCACATGAGACACCTTATCGGCATAGCCCAGCTGTGCGATGGCAGCCGCGCTATCACCTCCACCGATGATGCTAATTGAATTGCCATCCGCAATGGCCGCAGCGACAGCCTGTGTTCCAAGGTCAAACGGCGGCATCTCGAATACCCCCATCGGCCCGTTCCACACAACCGTCCCAGCTTTCGACACCAATTCACTGTACCATTTAGCTGTTTGCGGACCGATATCCAATCCCTCATATCCGTCTGGAATCTGTCCAGCCGGCACTACCTGTTTTTCACAATCAGTCCGAAAGGCATTTCCACAATGGGTGTCCAGCGGCAGCTTGAGTTTATCACCTCCGATTTCCAATAGCTCTTCGGCCAAAGCAACTTTGTCGGGCTCGACCAAACTGTTCCCTACTTGGCCTCCGCGCGCCAACGAAAACGTGTAGGCCATGGCCCCACCAATCAAAACGTGATCACACAACGTCAATAGATTCCGAATCACAGCAATCTTGTCAGAGACTTTCGCACCACCAAGAATTGCCACCAAGGGACGATTTGGCTGGGCAATCGCATCAGACAAATACTGGATCTCACGTGCGACCAGATGACCTACCACTTTGGGTCGCTGTCCCATTGCTTCCGGAACAGCCAACATCGAAGCATCACGGCGATGACAAGTGCCAAACGCGTCATTGCAATAAACATCCGCTCCATCCGCTAACGCTGCTGCAAACTGTGCGTCGCCACCTTTCTCACCCGCGTGAAACCTAAGATTTTCCAGCAATAAAATGGATCCGGCATGAGTCAACTCTCGTTTCAACCGTGCTTCACTTCCCACGACCTCATTGGAAAAGTCCACCTCTGTCGCTAACAACTTCGACAATCGCGCGGCCACCGGCCGTAAACTAAAGCGGACGTCTTCCGAGTTGCCTTGCGGACGGCCCAGATGGCTCATCAAAATAGCAGCCCCACCTCGATCGATGACTGACCGAATCGTGGGCAGTGCCATTCGAATACGGCGATCATCCGTAATGCTACCTTCGTCATCTAGCGGTACATTGAAGTCAACCCGCACTAAGACTCGCAAATCCTTGACATTTGTATTCACAACGCTTTTTTTAGCCATAGGAAAGTCCCTGTCGATTCGTAAGTGTTTCCCGCCAAGTTTATCGACTGGACTACAACCATGACAGACGGCGCCGCCACGGCCTCAGTAATCGTCACAACCTGTAAAGTCGATACAACACTTTCCACCGGAAAACGGTGACACTCTTTCTGGGTGGCGTCTGTCGCAAACCTGGCACGAACAGTCTCACAAACCATAAATCCGTTACGGACGGGTCCAGAAACTCAAAGAATCGTGTGAAAGCTTTCCGTCTAGTTAAACCCGGGATGGTAGGTCGACGATACAGACCAGTAAAGCAAGTGGGCTGCCCTCTGCTGGACACCCTCGCGCCGCGTCACCGACGCTCCGGAGGCGGCGCGGTAGAACAGCAGACGGAAAGCTCCACGAGCCAACGTAATGTTTAACGAACTGTTTTTTTCCCGGTTGAAGGAGCTCCTCCCTATGAAGACTCGACCAATGATTGTGGCGCTCGCCTTGGCCTTCGCGGTCAGCGTTGCGAGTGCGTCGTCTGCCAACGCCGGCCGATTGCTCGGTGGCGGACTGTTAGGCGGCCTCTGTGGCTGCGGTTGTGATGTTGCCCCTAGTTGTGGTTGCGAAGCCGCTCCTAGCTGTGGTTGTGAAGCTGAACCCACCTGTGGTTGCGAAGCTGAACCCACCTGTGGTTGCGAAGCTGAACCCACCTGTGGTTGCGAAGCACCCGTTTTAAGTTGTGGCTGCGGCTTGCTGAACAAAGTAAAAGGCATTTTAAGCAATCTACGGCTCGGATGTGGCTGTGGATGTGATAGCGAGCCTAGCTGTGGTTGCGAACCTACCTGTGGTTGCGAACCCACCTGTGGTTGCAGCTAGTCCTCACGGACATTCATTAACGACAAAAACGGCTTCCGTTTGTATCGGAAGCCGTTTTTTTTGCGCTTCCACTCTCGAAAACCAAAGTCTCACTTCTCTCCCACATCCGACCGGACAGCGGCCGCTGCTGTCTGTCACACAGATGGATCAAGGCAGCCCTGGTTGCGCTGGCTAGCAACCTATAGGCAGGACGGCTCGAAAATTAGCATCCAATGAAAGAGACACCTCGATCCACGACAAGATTCTTGCTCGCATCACCCCTAAAAAACTTCTTTCAAAAATCTTCCTTCATGCCGAAACGGTGGTAGCGAATATTTCTCGGATCAAGCGTGTGGCCCCAACTAATCTGGGAAACCTCTACCGAAAACACCGCGGCAATCCGTTGACGCTCCCGAGGACTGGGTGTCCATCGTCCTAAAGCGATAGCTTCCACACGTTCGGGTGCTATGTTGCTCTGCTCCGCTACGTCTTCAACGGTTAAACCGGATTCCTCAAACAGAATGTCTATGGTTTTCATGTGTAAGATGATTTCTAAATTGTAGCTCTGGAAGGACTAATCGTGTCGTTCGATAGGAAAGGAAGTTCGCGCACAAAGATGCACATGGTCATCGGGAATACCAATGACATGTGCGGAAATACCACCTGCACGATCCCCTGGTACGATAAGTATTGCGGCCAAGTCGGGCCTACCTGAACAAAAGGCCATTGCTTGTGATGGGCCCATCACGTAGAAGGAAGTGGAGAGAGCATCGGCCAACGCAGCCTCCGGAGCCAAAACGGTGGCCGACAATACCCCGGTAGCCGGCCAACCACTGCGCGGATCGAGGATGTGGCCATAACGTTTCCCTTGGACATAAAAACACTGAGTTGCCGAACCTGAGGTGCCTAGCGCTGCATCAACCAAATCAAATTCCAAAATACGTTCGTCTGGCCTTAAGGGGTGGCGCAGGGCAATTTTCCACCCATCCTGTTCACGAGTTGATCCATTTCGACTGCCGACGGCAATCACACTGCTCCGCCCCCCTTGCAGCAGAAAATCGTCGATTCCTTCATCCACCAGATATTCTCGACAACGATCAAGTGTGTAACCTTTTCCAATCCCATTTAGATTAATCTCCAGTTCCGGATGAGCAAATTGAACACCGTTGTATCCGTCGTCCATTTCTAAATATTTGGATCCAATTCGATCCAAACACGACTGAATGTCGTCGTCCGATGGCAACTGTCCTTCACCTCGAGAAAATCCCCACAAATTGGACAAGGGTGTCGAAGTGATATCAAAGGCTCCGTCGGTCAAATCGTGCAATTCGATGGATAGTTTCAGTAAATGAAACAATCGCTGCTCGACTGGAACGACCTGCCTACGTGCGTTGCGATTGAGTTGGCTCAATTCGCTATGCGACCGATACACGGATAGTTGATCTTCGTACTGATCCACCAAATCTAATGCAGCCACGGCAGCTTCAGTAGCTTGCTGACGGTCTCGGTGATTAAAAACAACCTCAAATTGACATGCCATAGCGCGACGATTGACATGGACTAAGCAGGAGTGCTCAACCGAGTTAGCCTTGTCATGTTGCTCCTGGTCCGAGGACTCATGTCGAAATGGAGCCGTCATGAACTCACGCCGAGATCTTCCTGTATCGATATTCATGGATCAGAAGCTTCCTCAGCAAGGCAATACAAAGATTCACTACCTCGCAAGTATAACTCGGAATCCACCAACGCCGCCGAGGCGCTAACGCTCTCTCGCAACCGGTTGACGGCGATCAACCTGGGTACCCGGTCATGGGCAAGGACTGCGGTGGTACCGTCCAGGTCGGTAATATAAATTCGATTTGCAGCAGCTACCGGTGAAGCGTAGACGTCGCGAATGCCATTCAGCCTTAACGGCCCAGCCATTGGCTGGCCAGAATGAATATCCAGACGCGAAACAATGCCCTGGTAATGACGTAGAAAATACAGGGTGTCGTCGTAGACCAGCAATGAGGGAACATAGGGAGTCAGGCGTCGTGTGCTCCAAACCACCTGATCGGTTTCGGTAACGTCTCCCTTGGCACCGTCCAACATAATGGCGAGCAGGTTTCGAGTTTCATAGCTACTTGCAGCGAAAACCAGCCCTTTGGCGGCCACCGGCGACGCGACAATGTTGTGCGACAATCCGCCACATGACCAGATCTCTTTACCTGTATGAAGGTCGTATGCGCGCACTCGCTGCGTTCCACTCACCACGACCTGTCGTGTACCTTGATGTTCCACAACGATGGGAGTTGCCCAGGAAGTCACTTCGTCTCGCAGCACGCGCCAACGTTCTTTCCCCGTTCGCTTGTCCAAAGCCACCACAAACGATGCTCCCTCATGATCCCAGTTGATCACAAGTGAGTCACCGTGCAGCACAGGCGTACTCCCTTCTCCATGACCATGCTTTGTTTGCATTGTTCCCAACTGGACCTTCCACAGTAGCTGTCCTTTTAGATTCAGGCAAAACAAACCAGCGGAGCCAAAAAAAGCGTAGACATGCTGTCCGTCAGTGATCGGCGATGCAGACGCCTGGCTGGCCGTATAGTGACCTCCTTCGTGAGGAACGGCTTCATGCACAACCTGTCGCCATAAAACGCGACCGCTGTTACGAGCCAGCCCAAGCACTTCGAAACGATGTTTGTGCGTTACCGGAATATTGTCATGGGCCCCAACTGCCCGGCTGTAACGGGGCTCAAGACCGGGACCCACGGGCACTGCCGTGGTTACAAACAGACGATCGTTCCAGATAACAGGTGTTGAATGTCCCGATCCGGGAAGCTGAATTTTCCAACGAATGTTCTTTGATTGACGATCATCACCGTCGCTAGATTCATGCCAATCGATTGGCGGTTGCGCCGTCAGAGAGACGCCGGTCCCATGAGGCCCGCGCCATTGGGGCCAGTATCCCTCCCCATCGGTCTGAGCCAGCGAGAGCGAAACCAGAACCACCCCCACGTTGCTCACGGTCATAGTCAGGATTAGAATCCGGAACAACAGCTTCGCTAGAGTACGTTCAGGACTGAAGCTAACTGTCATCCTCTTCGGCCAACAGACGTTCTGCGTCAAGGGCTGCCATACACCCCGTGCCAGCTGAAGTAATGGCTTGACGATAGTAATCATCTGAGACGTCACCTGCAGAAAAAACTCCATCAACGGAAGTGTAGGTACGAAAGGGTGTCGTCCAACGAATGTATCCTTTGTCGTTCATGTCAAGCTGGCCACGCAAAAAATCGGTATTTGGCGTGTGGCCAATCGCCAGGAACATTCCACCCGATTCGACTTCTCGCACTCCATCATCCACCGTACTCTTCAGACGAACACCCGTCACACCTTCGTCGTCGCTCCCTAGAACTGCGTCCACCGAGGAGTTCCATACTACCTCAATCTTCTCGTGATTCAATGCACGTTGCTGCATGATCTTTGAGGCTCGCAGTTGGTCGCGACGGTGAACTAAATACACCATCGAAGCAAATTTGGTCAGGTAGGTTGCTTCTTCGACTGCCGAGTCTCCCCCACCAACAACAACGAGCGGTCTATTCCGAAACCTTGGCAGCGCGCCGTCGCAAACGGCACACGCACTGACGCCCATGTTCTTAAAACGTTCCTCCGAAGGAATCCCAAGATAGTTTGCGCGAGCACCGGTGGCTACGATGACCGTTTGTGCCTCGACGGTTTCTCCCGACCCAGAGGTCAATTGAAAGGGCCGGCCACCAAAATCAACGGACGTGATATCGTCACTGACAACTCGGGTGCCAAAATTCATCGCCTGCTGCTTCATCAACTCCATGAGTTCGACGCCTTGCACAGCGTAGTGAGGCTGACCGTCTCGAACATGGTCGGCAGGTGCTGGCGGAAGATTGTAGTGCCGTGTTTGGTCCACAGCACTTTCTACGAATGCTCGAATATTCCCTGCGGGGAACCCTGCATAATTTTCGACTTCCGTCGTAAATGCTAATTGTCCTAGAGGGATCATTTCGGGCTGAATTGTGCCTTCGAACAGAAGTGGCTCCAGGCTAGCCCGAGAAGCGTAAATTGCGGCAGACCAACCGGCAGGTCCACTCCCTATGATGACGACTTTTTCTGACACGAGATGATCCTTAAGCGAAGCGAGGGTTCCTAGCAAACGAAAATCAACTACTAGGTGGATACTTATTCGTCGTATCCCACAACTGACGAGACATTATAGGGGTTCGTTCCAGATCGTCCAGGAGAGCTCGTTTGCTTCAACACCGCGATGTGTGAATCGGCCCACAAGTGTTATCATGGTACTCCACTAAAGTGAACCAGTCAGAATGCTGGGTTGTCGGTTGGGAATTTGAACCGGCAACTCCACTGCCGCCATTTCGAATAGAGTTTCATATCCTCCCGCAATCCAGCTTTTACGTAACATCATGAGCACATTACTTGTCGCATTTTTGTCGTTTTTGGGATTCATCATCGCGTATCACACTTACGGTCGATGGTTATCTCGAAAGGTTTTTGGCTTGGACGCCCACGCTCCGGTACCCAGCCACGAATTGAGAGATGACATCGACTATGTGCCTACCCGCAAGGAAGTCATTTTTGGACATCATTTCACAAGCATCGCTGGCACAGGACCCATCGTCGGTCCAGCGATTGCCGTGTTTTGGGGATGGTTACCGGCACTGTTATGGGTAGTGTTCGGTTCCATTTTCATTGGAGCCGTACACGATTTTAGCGCACTCATCGTATCTCTACGAAATCGTGGACAAACGGTCGGCGAGGTGGCGGGAAGGCTAATTTCCCCGCGAGCACGTGTGCTGTTTTTATTGATCCTATTTTTCGCCTTGACCGTGGTACTGGCGATCTTCGGACTGGTAATCGCCCGCATCTTCTCCGACTATCCCGAATCTGTCCTGTCCGTATGGATTGCGATGCCCATAGCCATCGGCGTCGGTTTCTGGGTATACCGACGTGGTGGCGGTTTGTTGATTCCATCGATCATCGCATTGGCCGTCCTTTATGCGTCGGTGGCAATCGGCGTTTATTTCCCAGCGACACACGTGCAATTCTCAGAATCTCTCAATCCAGTGATCACCTGGACCGTCATCCTAATGGCATACTGTTTCGTGGCATCTGTGCTGCCTGTATGGGTGCTGCTTCAGCCTCGAGACTACATCAACAGCCACCAGTTGGTGGTCGCCTTGGTGCTGTTGGTTGCCGGATTGTTAGTAGCGGGATTGACCGGCCAAGCAAACCTATCCAGTAGCGCACCAGCAGTGGCCAACGAGCTTCCACTTCATGCGCCGCCGATTTGGCCGTTCCTTTTCATCACCATCGCCTGCGGTGCGGTTAGCGGTTTCCATTGCCTTGTCAGTTCGGGAACGTCCAGCAAACAGGTTGATAGTGAAGCGGATGCCCAATACGTCGGCTACGGTGCCATGCTACTGGAAGGTGCTTTGGCCGTGATTGTCATCCTGGCATGCTGCGCTGGCGTGGGAATGGGTAAGCTATCGCGGCAGGACGATGGTAAATATGCGGTGGTTGTTGACGAATCCGGCAATCCATTGCATGGCCGTTCTGCGTGGACCGCAACGTACGATGCATCGAAGAGCTGGGGCGAATTTAACCTCGGCAAAAAAGTGGGGGCCTTTGTCGACGGCGGCGCCAATTTCTTACATGCTCTTCATATCCCGCTCGAATTGTCGGTGGGGATCATTTCCGTTCTTGTGGCTTGTTTTGCAGCCACAACTCTCGACACAGCCACCCGGCTACAACGTTATGTGATTCAAGAATTAGCTATGTCGTTTCGCATCCGGCCTTTGCAAAACAAGTTCGCTGCCACAGGACTCGCTGTCGGATTGGCAATGGTCATGGCCATGATTCCCGGACCGGGAGGAAAGCCAGGAACGGGGGGACTCAACTTGTGGCCACTATTTGGTGCCACCAATCAATTGCTGGCAGGATTGGCATTCATGGTAACCGTGTTCTACCTATGGCGGCGCAACAAACCGATCTGGTTCGCCTTCATTCCTATGGTCGTCATGATCATCATGCCAGTCTGGGCTTTATGGTGGCAGATGTTCAATCCATCATCTGGATGGTGGACTACTCAGAAGTATCTCCTGTTCACGATCGGCATGATTACAATGATCTTGCAGGTCTGGATGATCGTTGAAGGCTTGATGGTGTGGCGTTCTGCCAAGGGCGTCTTAGAAAAGACCCTGCCACCGCTTCCCGCCAAAGAAACAACCCAAGCAGCCGGATCTGGCTAACACAAGCCACACAACCACTCGATTACGACCCGGCCGGCGCGAGCTTTTTCGCTTGAGACTGTGGAGCAACGTTATCGGGAGGCTCGGATGCTGTTTCGGACGAAGGCAAGGGATCACCGTGCCGCTCCACGACAGTATCAATTTCAAACGCCTTCCGACCCTTAACAGCACCAGGCCGAGCGAAAAATTTTCGAATGCCTTCGACGGTGACAGGCAAGAGACCGTCACTATCCTGGTCCGTCGTAATGATATCTCCAACTCGCAGACCAATTAAATCAGATGTCCGAATGGTTGACTGCGCTAACTCGACAATCATTTCCACCGTCGCACCCGAAAGCTGATGCGTGATCTGATTCTTTGAGTCGTCGGACGGCATTCGTTTCTGAAAGCTAAACCAGCTATTGGCAGTCAATTTGCTACTGATTCGCTCAATACTATTAAACGGAACGCAGAAGTTGATCATGCCGCGTACCTCGCCCAACGATACCTCGAAACTGATAATCACGACAACTTCATTAGGTGGAATCACTTGAACGAGTTGTGGATTGCTTTCCACTCGGTCTACAGACAGTTCAAGATCAATCACATTTGCCCAGGCATGTTTTAGTTCTTCTAAGAACAGGTCGGTAATTCGACGAACCAAACGTAACTCGATCTCCGTTAACGGCCGGCGAGAGGGGGGACTGACCTCCTTGCCGCCACCCAGCAACCGGTCAATGACGGGATAAAGGATCGAGGGACTGATATCAAGGATGAAACTTCCTTCGAGTGGCTCTGCTTTCAACAGGTTAAAACAACTCGGATTCTCCAGACTGAATACGAATTCACTGTAAGTGAGCTGATCGACACTGGTCAGTTTGACTTCTATGACGCTGCGAAGCAAAGCAGACAATGAAGCACCAAAATTGCGACCAAATCCTTCATGCATGGATTGCAAAGCCCGCATTTGCTCCTTGCCAACCCGTTCCGGACGCTTGAAATCGTACGCAACGACCTTTTCTCGAATTGCGAACGGAGAACTCGCTGGCGGTGCCACATTGGACACGGGAACACCTGGATCGCGCGCCGCGACAACGTTGCCAGAGCTTTCGTTAAGATCTCCTAGATCCAACGACCCCAACAAACTTTCGACTTCACTTTGGCTAAGAATATCCTTTCCCACGGTTCCATCCTTTGTCTCGAGGGACGCCGCAAATGATATCGTATCAGCAACGGCTGCTCCATTGCCGGCAGGTCGCCGTGGACCCACCCATTCCATTCTCCGACCCGTGGCTAAGTTCGTATCTGCCCTGTGCCGTACACAACGTATTTGTAACTCGTCAGTTCATTCAACCCGCACGGCCCACGAGCATGGAATTTGTCCGTACTGATACCGATCTCGGCGCCAAGTCCGAACTGGCTTCCATCGTTAAACCGGGTACTGGTGTTGACCATGACGGCAGAACTGTCGACTCTCGCTACAAATTCACGCGCCACTTGCAAATCATTGGTAACGATCGCATCGGTGTGACCTGAGCCCACTGTGTTGATGTGCCGAATGGCCTCGTCGTGCGTACTGACGACCTTCATGGAAAGAATTGGCGCCAAATATTCGGTGGCAAAATCGTCGTCCGTCGCCGATTGAGCGCCTTCCGTGAATTCGCAACTGGCTGGATCTCCACGCAATTCTACGTCGTGGTCACGCAATGTGGCTTCCGCACGAGGAAGAAACTCGGCAGCTACATCGGCATGCACTAGCAAGGATTCACAGGCATTACAAACGCCGTATCGCTGACATTTCGAATTGACAAGAATCTGCTCTGCCATCTCCAAGTCCGCCATACGATCCACATAAACATGACAATTGCCGGCAAAATGTTTAATCACCGGCATGGTAGCCTCTGCAGTAACGCGTCGTATGAGCCCTTCGCCACCTCTCGGAATGGCTACGTCAATCAAATCATTCCTTTGTAAAAAATGTCCCACAGCAGCGCGGTCCGTCGTGTTAACCAACTGGACAGCATCCTCGGGAATACCACACTCCTTTGCGACTTCGCCAAGGATTTCCACAATCGCACGACTCGAATGGACGGCCTCTTTTCCCCCGCGCAGGATCACTGCATTGCCACTTTTGACGCAAATCGCCGCGGCATCTGCCGTTACGTTTGGTCGAGACTCATAGATAAAAAACACAACTCCCAAAGGCACACGGACTTTGGTGATTTCCAATCCATTCGGTCGGACAGAGGATTCTAATACTTCTCCGATAGGATCTTGCAAACTCGCCACTTCATCCAATCCTTCGGCAAGACTTTCGATCCTCTGATCAGTCAGTCGAAGTCGATCGATCTGGGCATCCGTCAAACCAAACCCAGGAGCTGCTGCTAAATCCTCTGCGTTGGCATCCTGCAAATCCGCAACCCGCTGACGCAGCCGAGCAGCGGACTCGTGTAGCCAACGGTTTTTGACACTACCACTGATTTGTGCCAACTCCGCAGACGCTTTCTTAGCACGCTGAGAAACATCCAGACAATATGCCGCAAGTTCGGATTGCTCTACCGCCGCCATATTTCCAAATCACCTCTTAAAGTGGGAGCTTCTTAAACGCGAACTCGCAGAAAATGGGGCCGAAGTATCAGTCAAATCTCATTGGAAGTCAATGTCGCCACAAGCTGCCAACAAGGTCCTCTTGGAACATGCTGGCATGGCTGAACGAATCAGTGGGTCTATCCTGAGCTAGCAGGCCCGACTCACACACTTTGGCAACCACTTCTTCAATGCGCAAACGTCATTGTACCAGCCACCGGCTCACTTGTTTGGCACAAAAGTACAGCAGGCAGACCATCGCAGCAAAACAGGTCGCCCTCGCAATCCACCTCCAGCCACGCTTACCACGTGTTGCAATGAAATGGAGCGGTAGTCCAAATACTGGCCCTGGGCAGACGATCAAAGAAAACCGACCTGAAAACGTGGGACGTCTGCCCATGCCAAGCTGGTCCAAATCGTACCACCACAACAGTAGAAGCAGTGAGTAAATGAACGCTAACTTGTTGAATGGCAAATTCATGCTTTCCGGCAGCCAGGGAGGAATCGCGCCGGCCAACACAAACAGCAGTGCCATTACCACTAACAACCTACGTTTCCCTAGTTCCACATGTGGGTGACACGACAACTCCGCGTCAACAATTGGAGGAGCATCCGATTGAGGTGCTTTGGCTTGTGTGTCGGCTGGCGTGGTTGGATCACTCATGGTCACGTCTGCTTCCCGATAAACCTCCAGCAGCTTCAAACAACTGCAAAGCTTCCCAAACTGGTCCCACATCATGCACGCGTATCACCTGGATTCCTTGTCGCGCCAAGGCGAGGGCTACTCCGATGGTTCCGGCCGTGCGATCTTTTTCCTTGTCTCCAAGGATCTTCCCTATGAATCCTTTTCTTGAATGTCCCACCAACACGGGACAGCCAAGGTCATGGAATCTCGCACAATGTTCTAACAGAGTCAGATTATGCTGATGAGACTTTCCGAATCCAATACCAGGATCCAGACAAATCCTTGCAGTTACGAACCCCTTTTTCTGAAGCGTGTCACGACGCAATCGCAAAAACTCAAACACGTCTTCCACCACATTCTCGTAACACGGATCATCTTGCATGGTTTGGGGAGTCCCTTGCATGTGCATCGCACAAACGGCCGCTTTTTTTTCCAACGCCACCTCAATCATTCGTTGATTCGTCATTCCAGTGACGTCATTCACAATCTCCACTCCGGCCGCAAGTGCCTCCTGAGCAACCTCCGGTTTCGACGTGTCAATCGAGAGAGGGACATCCACTGCAGCTCGCAAACCTTCGATGACAGGCAGGACCCGTTGCAACTCCTCAGTGGGGAGCACGGTCGCTGAATAGGGCCGAGTGCTTTCTCCTCCAATGTCCAAGAGGTCAGCACCCTGGCGAACCAGTTTTTCGCCGTGGGCCACTGCGCGTGTTGGATCCAGAAACGATCCGCCGTCCGAAAAACTATCCGGCGTCACATTCACAATGCCCATCAGTATTGGGCGCGGACCGAATTTCAATGTTCGGGTGGGAAGCTCCCACTGATTGACTCGATCGGTACGATCATCGCTCAAAGACATGAAGGGTATCGTAACATTTGGAGGAATCGGTAGGAAACGACCCTATTTTCCATTCACATCCTGTCAACGTGACGACGATCGTGCTGCTATCTCACCGATCACACCATCATGTCCAACCGCTACGGTTTTCCAGGATCTCTGCAAACGGGGGCCGCCCCTTGGGAATGCCGGACTATTCTGTGTAGCTTCGGACAGGAATTCAAGCGAGACACAACATCAACCACCACCGAGTGATGGATTCTACGTCCACCATGGACCACGGCAATATGGAATTCGTCCCGTTATCCACCGCGGTGACAACTAACAATTGGTCACGAGACGTTGCCAACTTCACAATCGCTGAATGTTTGGCTTGACTCTGAGCGAACGCGCCCATCACACTCTCGTCTTATTGCCGGTAACGGGCAGTCCACGATTTGATCTATGGTACCCAAACACTGACGTGACCACACAACGCCGGCAAGCATTTTGAGCTCGCAATTCTCAATATTGCTTGACGTGAATA
>JAKVBZ010000106.1 GCA_022448645.1 Pirellulaceae bacterium | reverse complement strand
GGATCAGGTGGCACCGGATCTCCCCGCAAAGCAGCTGCTGCCTGACCAAACAACCAGGGACGGCCCAAAGCAGCTCGGGCAATCATGACTCCGTCCACGCCATATTCACGAAATGCCCGTACGACGGACTCGGCCGAGTCCAAGTCTCCATTTCCAATCAACGGAATGTGTTGTAAGTATTGCTTCAATCGAGCAATTTGGTCCCAATTTGCTCGACCTTTGAAGTACTCTTGGGCGGTACGACCATGCACCGTAAGAGCAGCCGCCCCGGCCTGTTCCACTGCCTGTGCCACATGGGGTGCCGTCACCGCATCCAAAGTGCATCCCAATCGGATCTTTGCCGTCACGGGAGTAGGATCACAGGCGGCAACCACACGTTCTACAATACGGCCAATACGGTCTGGATCCCGTAACAGATAGGATCCACTGTGCGCTTTCTCGCTAACGTCCTTTACGGGGCAACCAAAATTGATGTCCACGACACTGACACCAAACTCCTCGATCAGGCGGGCACCAACGCGAGCCAACGTCTCAGGATCATTATCCCAGATCTGTACTGCCAGAGGCGCGGGCTCGTCGCGCACTCCCCAAAGCCGATCGGGGTAGGCGTCCAATTCTCGGTCTAGCCACGCGAAGCCACGCGCACTAATGAACTCGGTAGCCTGCAATCCGACGCCGCCATACTCTCGAACGATTTGCCGGAATGCATAGTTCGTAAATCCCGCCATCGGGGCCTGGAGGATAGGGGGATCAATCGGCAAGTTACCGAAGCGAAGGCTTTGTTCTGCCAGTTCATTCATCGGAATCAGGAATGGGTACTAACTTCACTGAGGCTTCATCAACGACTTTTCTCAATCCGTTCACAGGAACTTTTTCGATCTCAACAGGCTCTTCCGCCGCAACGGTGCGTGCTTCGGCGGACAGTTCAAGCTCCATCGCACTGGGACCATCCGTTTCGCCTGGCAACAACAGCTCGTCCAATTGTTCCGGTGAGTTTCGTTGACCGTATGTGGACACCACCTGTTTGGCAATCTCCCAGTTATACCGTAAAACGGCCGCGAGAAAACTCTCTCTTTGCGCTGCGAGTTCTCGATGAACCTCCAGCAGAGCGTCAACTCCGGCTTGCCCCAACTGATAATCCTCTTGGCTCGTGCCGAATTGAGATACCGCCTCGGCCAATAAGAATGCATTTTCTTCAACGTCCAGTTGCAAATCTCGTACGAATTCAGGTCGGTTTAGGGATATGCCATATGGTAGTGATCCATCCACCGTGGAGATTTCCAGCGGATAGGCGGACACCAACGGCAGGTCCGCGGCTAGAGGCAAATTACCGTCCGCACTCACATCGAGCGCCATACCTGCTCTATCGACCATATGAAACTGGGAACGCAAAGCCTTCCGATAGTGCTTTCGTGACCTTACATGCGCCTGATCCACGGCCGCCTGCATTACTGTCAGGTCTTCATCCGTGTGCAACGCAACGGCCGCCAACTCATTTTCTCCTTGCAACGTTGCATGGTACCGAGCCAGCCGTGTCGCCAGAATCCAATAAGCTTTCACAATGGTCAGCTGATCCTGTGTCGTGGCAGCCAGATCCAAACACTCGCTCAAAGAAAACTCTACTCCGGTGATACCATCCTCATCAGACCGCAACGAAAACATCGATTCTACAAATTCACGAGGGTGGTAGCCTGAAGGTACCCCGCTCTCAGCTGGCACGGTGGCGACAGCTTGTAACACGCCGCTGAATCCTTGCCCATCTATGTGCCCCTGGTGTTCCTCAAAAAAGGGCGTGGCTGGCATGGCCAAACGTTGGGGTAGTTCATTCCATTGATGGCGACCTGAAGGTTCAGCCTCTTGTGGGGAAAGCCGTTGCATCTCTTTGCTTTCCGATGAAAATTCTTGTCCGACCTCGATCGTCGGCGGTACCGTCGGCGCACGGAATTGTATCTCTTCCACCCAAGCTGGTTCCGCCGAAATAACCGCCGTTAAGAAAATGATTGTTTGCATCGGACATCCTTTCCCGTAGCAAGTTATTGATCCGTGGACGTGGCTTCTACCATGAGTCTTACTCCATGTTCCGTGCCGCCAGGCAATGCGGTTAACTCGGAGTGTCCAAATACGGATCCTGTCCCATTTGTTGCTGGACTTTACGCCTTTCCCGCTCGTGGTACATCAACATACGACGTTGACGAAAATGCGTCCGTTCGACCTTTGCCTGGGCTCGGCGAAATTTTCCTGCCAATTTGTTATTGGTTTGACTAGACCGTTCTCCATATTCTCGCAGCGAGGCAGCCCGCTTGGGCCCTAACCCCCCCATTAAAATATCATCATCTAACGACAAATACTGCCGAAAAGTACCTGGATCACCTTGTCTTCCGCACCGTCCAATGAGTTGTCGATCAATGCGTGCCGAGTCATGGAGTTCGGTGCAAATAACGTGCAAACCACCCAGATCAAATACCCCATCTCCTAACTTGATGTCAGTTCCCCGTCCTGCCATATTCGTGGCCACGGTGACGCGTCTGGTCTGACCGGCATCCGAAACGATGCCGGCTTCTGCAGCGATATTATTGGCATTCAAAACCTGTAATTTGACGCCATGTTTCCGCAGAAGCGATGCCAGACGTTCGGACTTATCAATGGATCGTGTCCCGATCAACACTGGGCGTCCCAACCGATACAATTCCAATACTTCTTCGACAATGGCATCGAATTTTGCGTCACTTGTGCCGAACACAAGATCATCTAACCGTTGCCGCTGCACAGGACGGTTTGTGGGCACTTTCACGAATCGAAGATTGTATATCTTTCTCAATTCGGCAGCAGAATCTGCCGCAGTACCGGTCATTCCGGCCAAACGCTCAAATCGCAAGAAGTAATCTTGAACCGTAATCCGCGCAGCCTGATTCGTCTCGACCGTAACTTCAATATCTTCTTTCGCCTCGATAGCCTGATGAATACCTGAACGCCATTTACGCCCTTCTGACAAGCGCCCGGTGAATTCGTCAACGATTACGATCTCTCCGTCTCGGATGACATAATGGCGATCTAACAAAAAATCACGAGCCACCTTAATGGCACGCTCAGTATGTTCATACAGGTCGAACATTCCGACTCCGTCCAACGAATTCGGTTTTTTTAATTCACGAACCAGCCGACGTCCGTCTGCGTACAACGTTACCGACTTCTTTTCATGGTCGTATTCAAAATGCACATCCTCGTCAAAATGGTCAACAATGGTGGCGGCCCAACGGTAGGTGTCGATCTTGACTTCATATTCATCGCCGGGCATCGCACTGATAATCAAGGGTGTGCGAGCTTCATCAATCAACAGGCTATCCGCCTCATCCACCAAAGCGAAATAGGGATCACCTTGAATCGGCTTCTCGCCTCCTTCATGGTTAGATTGCCCCAACATGCCACCCAACAGACTGGCTTGGCCTTCGCTTGTACGACGCAGCAGCAGCCGATCACGCAAAAAGTCAAATCCAAATTCCTTGGCCGTGCCGTAGGTCACACTAGCCTGGTACGCTTCCTGTCGCTGCGGCCTAGGTTGTTGGGCTTCGACAATGCCGACACTCATGCCGAGAGCACGATAGATGGGGCCCATCCATTCGGCGTCTCGTCGAGCCAAATAGTCATTGGCAGTGGCCAACATGACGGGCCTTCCGGTTAGCGCCGCAAGGTACATCGGAAGTGTGGCTGTAAGCGTCTTTCCTTCGCCCGTTTGCATTTCTGCAATGGATTGATAGTGCATCGCCATACCACCAATCAATTGCACGTCAAAGTGCTGCATGTGCAACGTACGCCCAGCAGCCTCTCTCACCAAAGCAAAAGCCTCAGGAAGCAAATGCTCCAATGTTTCGCCACACTTTGCTCGATACTGTAGTGCCAGACCCTCCTTACGTAACTGCACGTCGTTCAAGTCTGCATAGGACGCCTGGAGAGATTTGATCTGGGGCACCACTCGCGCCCAACGCTGCATGCGGACCCGACCGCTAACTGCCAACACTTTGTCGAGCGCAGACTGTGACATGAGACTTACCTAGGGGCTACGAAAACAGACCGATCGGCCACTTTCGTATGATACCTTTCTGGTACCGTTGTACCACATCCTCTTCCCACGGTTCTATGGCGCCCGGCTAACTCGTGGCGTCGCTGAATGCCACTGCCCGTGCCCTGCATTGAATTGGACACTAGAGGGAGCCGATGTTACAACCGTTCCATTTGCAACATAGGAGTCGTAGGCGGGCCCTGTTTGTGGAGCACGCGGCAAATTGGTGATTTCCGTTAACTGGTCTGGTGCTTGAAATGCGCGAGGCTCTCTCGCCACAACAGTTGCGTCGTTCACCGGCATCGGCCGAACCGCGACCGACGGCGCAGAACGAGCCGAAGAAGGCTCCACTACCTGAATCGGACCGCGCACCAGTACCGACTGCCCGGCGAGTCCGGTTACGGTCGTCGCCGGCGGAGCTGCTACAGGCATCGAAACATGGCTGTTAGCCGGTGAAACAGGAACTTGACTGGTACTGCCCGGAATTTGCGCATTCGCTCGCTGAATCACCCGATCAGGAGAACGCCATCCATTCACCGCCGAAGCTCCTTCGCCTCCCGAGCCTGAAGGCAATAATGCCGACGGTGACACTAGAATCTGAGGTGAACGATTCATGGGTATCGAACCTACGGCTGGGGAAGGCTGGACTCTGGAACCTACTGGAAATGACACACCACCCATCGCTGGTACGTTCGCAGATGGAACGGCCTGAGCCGGCAAAGCTCCTTGAGGTGTCAGACTTGGCTGTACGGCCGCCGAACTCCAACCGTTGCTCGCGCGGGATTGGACCGGTGCAGAAGAATTGTAATAAGGGGCTGTGGGCACTGACACACCAATGCTGCCTGTCGGCTGCGCAGGTACACGCTGGGGAACCGTTGACCAAGGCCCATACGGAGACCCTGATGTGCGACATCCAGCAAGGACACACAAAGCTACAAGTATCATGATCGCCCGCAACATCAACAAACTCCTTAAGGAACCGGCTTCAAGAGGTATATTGGTACCTAGTCAGAAGGGTGGGAGATTAGCCGATTCGGCCCCGTCGACCAATCCCGCTTTTCATGACTGCTGTCAGTGGCAGCGATCAATGGCGGACTACTGAGCCTGCCACTATTCCCGCTGGGACCCTATTGCCCCCAAATCTCGCATTCCACCGATCAACCGAGCAACACTCCAGAAAAGCTCACGGGACGGTCAACGAATCCCTCACACGAATCGTGAAGGATTCGCAAAGAAACTTTGTCCGGAGACCCCGATCTCCATCCCGGGCAGCAAAAACGACTGATCGAGTACGTATTTATTTTAAGAATTTGTGGAAGGACGAGAGAATGATCATCATTCCAGATGGCCTCACCGAAACGAATGCACGCAGCGGTCACTCCCAAGCTTGTTCGACGAGAACTTAGTTCGTCGATTGAGCGAACTCGACGACATCCACGTTCGCACCCTCCACGAACGGGTTTCTTACCACAACAGGAACGGCCGTTACCTGGCTTGTCGGGTTGACATGGGCTTTAGGTTCCACGTGAGGATTTACTACTTCCTCTGGCTGTACCAGCTGCGGAGTGCGATAACTGCCCGGATAAGCAAATGGGCTGTAACCATAAGCACGAGGAACCACGTCACTGTAATGGACAGGTGGGTGCATTGCGTAATAGGGAGGGGTTGGCACCCGACTCATGGCATACGGCATCTCAAAAGGCCCTCCCAAACCATAGTGGCCGAACCCGTAACTTGAGAATCCTGCCCAACTTTGCCGCGGACCACCCAGACGTTGAGCATTCGACTCCTCGGCCAAAAAACATCCCAGTGAAACAGACAATACAATGATCGACAGAATTCGCCGTGTGGAAAACATGGAGGTGCCTTTGGTTATGGATGTGATTCGATGACGTCCGCCTATTTCCACACTAATTGGGACACCTGCTAAACTCAAGAAAGCACACTGATCAAAGTTACCACGCTGGGCAGACAGGCCGAGTTGAATGACAATGACGGTCCTGCTTCGGGACACCTTCGTCTGTTCATATTGATTGACTTGATGGACGCACAACAATTAACTCAACGATTAAAGACCGAAGCGCAACAGGTCGGGTTTGACCTTGTAGGCTGCTGTCCGGCCGTCGAACCCCCCGATCTAGCACTCTTTCGAAAGTGGCTCGACGCCGGCTATGCGGGAGAAATGGATTATATTGCTCGTCGAAAACACGCTTACGAACATCCCCGGCACGTTCTCAACGACACCCAGAGCATTCTCATGCTGGCGGTTTGCTATCGGTCCACCTCGGCCGAGACGACGAAACCGGGACAAGGTCGCATCTCGTCGTACGCCTGGAGCAGTGCTGACTATCACGATGTTATCCATGAACGACTAAAACAATTGATCCAATTTTTGCACCAATTGGCGCCCGAGGCCCAAGCCCGGGGCGTGGTGGACACAGCGCCGTTGATGGAACGAGATTTCGCCCGACTAGCCGGGCTTGGTTGGCTGGGAAAAAACACCCTCCTGCTGAACCCGAATTTGGGCAGCCAGTTTTTCCTGGCGGCGGTACTCACTGACTTGAAGTTAATATACGATCAGCCCTTTACGACGGACCATTGCGGCACCTGCCGTGCCTGCCTAGATGCCTGCCCGACCAAGGCCTTTCCTCAGCCATACGTGCTGGACGCCCAACGGTGCATCAGCTACCTAACCATTGAACTCCGCGATCACTTTCCAATCGAATTACGAGATCAGGTCGATGACTGGATGTTTGGCTGCGACGTCTGCCAAGACGTATGCCCGTGGAACCACCGCGCCCCAAACTCCAGCGACGCCACATGGGATCCGGTGCCAGGTCGAAACCCTACTGAACTGGCCCCATTGTTTGACTTGGACGACGAAGCCTTCCGAAAACTCTTCCGTCGAACCCCACTCTGGCGTTCACGTCGCAGCGGCATTCTGCGCAACGCGGCGATCGTATTGGGCAACCATCCGTGCCCGGACGGAGAACAAGCACTGCAGCAAGGCCTTTGCGACGAGTCTCCTCTGGTACGTTCTGCCTGTGCCTGGGCGTTGCGACATTACAACAGTGGCCACGCACGCCATCAGCTCCAGGAAAGACTTCTGGTCGAAACGGATCCTGAGGTCCTACAGGAGCTACGAAACTCCTTGATAGTGAGTGACGAAGGTGATACCGCGGGAGGAGACCAAAGCCCATTTCGCTGATATCGCGAGCGGCTGCCGTTAGCGATTCGAGGAATCGTTAACACGGAGCAGGGATGGGGCCCCTCCAAGACTATCCTGCATCATAGCAGCAGCAGAACGACTGCCTCAGGCTATCGCCATCGGCTCATTCCCAACAGGCTCCAGGCGAAGTAACTCCTACCCCACTTTTCGCAACACTCGGCGACTGCTGCGAAACCGTCCAGGGATCAATGCCGACAAAATTGACAGTTCTGTATTTTCCAGTTGATCTGTGGCTTCGCTCTCGTCGTGAAAGTTAATCAATTGCCGCACCGTATAGTGGCTTTTATTCTGTGCGCCAAAGTAAGTGCGGGCATTTACTTCGCTGAGCAAACCTAAACTGAAAAACTGAATGGATGAAGTCACTAACAGCGCAGTCAACAACAGCAAAGGATTGCCTGTCATGTCGACATTTCCAAACCATTTCATGGCCACCACAGCCATGCCGGTAAAGAAGCTTCCTAAAAGACTCCACAGGGCAACCATTCCAAACAATTTCATCGGGCTCGCAAAATAATCTAACAGGAACTTCACCGTCATCAGGTCCAACACAACACGAAACGTGCGTCCGATGCCATACTTGGTTTGGCCGTATTGTCGAGCGTGATGACGCGTCACGACCTCGACGCATTTTGCCCCTCGCTGATGAGCCAAAATCGGAATGAAACGATGCATTTCACCATACAGCTCGAGATCCTGAGCAATTTCTCGGCGAATAGCCTTTAAGGTGCACCCAAGGTCATGAATCGGAAATCCAGTCGACTTGGAGATAATCCAGTTAGCAATGCGAGATGGAATCCGCCGGTTCCAAAGGGCGTCTTTCCGGTCCTTGCGCCAACCATGCACCAAATCATATCCTTCGCTCAGCTTGTCGAGCATCATGGGAATGTCAGCAGGTTCATTTTGCAGGTCACCATCCATGGTGACCACGACGTCTCCGCGCGCAAGTTGCAATCCAGCCTGCATGGCCGCCGTCTGTCCATAATTGCGACGTAATTGGACTACCTTCAATTGCTGGTCTTCCGCGGCAAGCTCGCACAAACCAGCGACACTCCCGTCCGTCGAACCGTCGTCCACAAATAGGATTTCGTAGGATCGCCAATCCGCATCAAGAACAGAACTCAACTGCCTATAAAGCGGCTCAATGCTTTCTTCTTCGTTAAAGATAGGAATGACAATCGAAACATCAACGTTGGAGCCCATGACTACCTCCAGTCAGTAGAGTGCTCTTTCGTCCCCGGTTGGAGAGGGCGACAGCCGTATCGCTCCTGCCCACCAACACGAGGTTACCTTTCTTCATGAAGTAGGGGATTTCACTAACCACTTGCAGGTCTGAATTGTCAGGAGATTGCAAATCCGCAAAATGACGATCCGTTGTGATGAGCAAGTGATCTGGGGTCTGCAGCAAGTACTCGCGTGCCGCCGAAGCATCGCTGCCAAACTCATGAATCTTTTGACCACTGTAAAACACCCAACTTGGTTCCAGACAACGGTAGGTGGCAAGCTGTGAAGATTTCGCAGACTGTTGACACCTAGCTAAAAACGGTCCCAATTGTTGATGCTGATCGACTTGGACCGCTCCGTATCCAAACAACGCGGTACAAAACAAACAACCCGTTGACAACAGAGAAACTGCAGCTGCCCGTGGCCGTTGTGTCTCTAGAAATGCCCACCCCACCACAGCACCTGCCAACAAGACAAGCCCCAGACACCAAAGCCATGGTGCATCGGGTAAATAGTACAAACCTGCCACGTAAACCCCTACGGCCATAGCAACTCCCACAGTACCCAAAATCCCCATCATTACACGGCCCCGCCAGCGGGACACTACCAGTTCACCCCGAAACCAACGGTCCACAAAACAACCAGTCAGCAACGCCAATGCAGGGTGTGTGGGAGTGATATAACTGGGAAGTTTCGTTTGGGCTAACGTAAAAATGAACACGATCGCCCCAACCCAACAGCAAAGAAATACATACGACTTCCGCAAAGTTTCATCGCTGCGGATGCTACGAATGGCATTGGTCACCGTGACTCCGATGAGAATGGATGCTGGAAAAAAACCAGCTACGAGTGCCACAGGATAGAACAGTGGCGTACCACGATGGTTTTCCATCGGAGCTGTAGCTCGCCCCACGTTCTCGACCAAAAGAAAATCCCGGACCCACTCGCCATCCGTACGAAAATACACCCAAGCGTACCATGGCAAGCTTACCCCCAATATCACTGCCAACGCCGTCAACGGCCACATACTCCACAAAGTCTTAAAAAAATGAACTGGATGAAATGGCCGGATCAGGGTTGCCAGAAATTCAGCCAATTTCCATACCGGAAGTTCTTGACGGCGTGTACGATGTGCAGCAGCTGTTGAATCTTCATGTCTCACGGTCTGCTGTTGCGAAGGTACCCTATCAATCAACAGGAACAAACCGATGACGGCCATAGGCAAAATCAGACCTACAGGTCCTTTGGCTAAAACTCCCAAACCAGCAACCGCATACATGAGTACTATCAGCGAAGGCCTGGCAGGAAAGCCGGGAAATGACGCATAAACGAATACCATGAGCGCCAAGCTGCTGAAAAAGATAAGCGCCGAATCTGGAGTTGCCGCTCGAGTCGCTACATGAAACATCAAACTGCACGTCAGTAATAAACCACTCCATAGACCGACTTCTGGATTAAACAGTTTCCTACCCAGGTGATACGTCACCAACACCGTTCCAATCCCTAAAAGTGCCGACGGAAATCTCGCTGCAAATTCATTGACGCCAAATACGCCATACGAAGCCATCATCAACCAATACAACAATACCGGTTTGGCTGTCCGCAGCTCGCCGTTAAAGACTGGAACCACCCAATCACTACGTTCCAACATTTCCAAGGCACAACCCGCATTGCGAGGTTCGTCTCGGTCCCACAATTGGGTGCTTCCCAATTGAGTCATGAACACGACCGTAGCTACCACCAAGATCAACCATTGATGCCAAATCAGTTTGCGCATCTTGCCAACAGTCCTTTGCAAGCTAGTTGCTGTCATGCAGTAAAAGACAACTGCGGGAGTGTAGATGAGCTAGGCAGATTCAACAACGGCAGAACGGACCTATAACGCTAGCATGCCAGGGCCCTGAATTGGCGAGGTGTGCTATTACCGTCCCCAAGACTTTTTGCTCCCGCTGAGAAATCGGGAAATGCAAGAACCATTTTGCCTACCTCCTGACGGCTCAATAATGATCACCACCCCGGTACACGGTGGCTCCGTATCCGGCACTAGCCAAAGCGAGATTCAGTCGACCACAATCCGAGGGCCGGATTTCCGATGAAGTAGAAAGGCTGGCCATCTGAATCTTCGTGCCAGCCGTCGTGTCCCCAGCTTCCCGTATCAGAATCGACCTGTCCAAAACAGTGCGCCACCATGTCTTCGTAGCGTCGAAATTCGAAGCCGACCGATTCTATTTCCTCACGTGAAAGCCCATTGGCCGTGCAATACACAATACGAAACCGTCCTTCGCTCGAACCATGGATCATGTGCGCCGCGGCCGACAGGTTTTCTCGCACCTCTTGATCGGCCGCAACCGCATCCAAAGCGGCTTCGGTTCCCCGATATCCATATTTACGAATCAACGAATCGACCATGGCATCTTCACCGAACTTTTCGACCCCAGGAGCCAGGACGATCAATTCCCCTTCATCCGCCATGGCCATCCGAGTCCGATAGATCGCTTTGTTTCCCAACCATGTCGAGCGGAATTCGCGAGGGTCCAAGAAGACGACACATCTTGAGTAAGGCTCGTCGACCAATGACACGTTCACTCGCAACGACAATTCGGCCGCTTTTTCGTAGCAATCCCGTTCACCGCCGGCAAAGAAGCCTCGTTGCACCGGTCCCGCTTCTGATTCCTCTATCACGGTCAACAGGAAACGCACGTCGGCTCGTGGGCGAACGAACCGTTCAAATCCATCATCAATCGCTTGACGGACGGGTGTGTCGACACGCCCCATAATCGATTCCATGCCACACACGGCGCCCAGGAAATGCGAGCGATGAATCGTATCCCTTCCACCTGCTCCAATGCAAACATTTTTGGTGTAATTAGCGAATCCGATCACTTCGTGCGGGACCACTTGCCCAATCGACAAGACAAGATCGTATCCGCCCTCCGTCACACGGTGGTTGATTTCGATGGGTAGCGGTTCGCGAAACCTCCCACCGGACAACTGTGCCATTTCCTCCGAAGTAATCTCTCCCAACGGCCTGACATCTTCACGCCATCGGTGCTGTACGATCTGATCGTAAGAGACATCGTTGCCGAACATCAGCTGGCATTCCTCTAACGACATCGGCTGGTGTGTTCCCAAGGCGGGCATCACATCCACCGTGATCAATCCAGCCAGACGCCGAACGATCCAGGCGGTAATGGGACCAGCCAGGGAAAACAACCGAGTGTGGTCCGGCGGCAGCAGTAGCAACCGTGTAACTCCCGCACCCAAAATCCAGCGGTCCACCACCGTTTCTAAATGACCTTCCAGTTGTGATTGAGAAATCACCTGGTCCGTCGAGCCATCTGCTACCAGCAAAGATCGAGCATCCATCATCTTTTCCACGCGTTCCCATTCGACATTTATGCCAACGCCCGCTCTGCCTCCAGAAATCCTGTATCTTCAGCAAGTCGAAAGTAGTCGCGGGCGTTGTGGTAGGCAATCCGCTGGACAAAATTGGTAAGCAATGCCTCGTCTGCCGGAATACGCCCCGACTCGGCATCGCTGCCGACAACATCGCATAAGATGCGACGAAAAACCTCATGGCGAGGGAAACTCAGGAAAGACCGTGAATCGGTGAGCATTCCTAAAAACGTCGCCAAAAGCCCCATGTTGGAAAGATCTTCCATCTGCCGACGCATGCCATCTTCTTGATCCAAGTACCACCAGCCTGCCCCAAACTGAACTCGCCCCGGTACCTCACCCTGGAAGTTGCCACACATCGTGGCAAACAAGGCATTTTGTGTCGCGTTGTTGTTGTACAAAATGGTTCTTGGCAACGACCCCTGTTTGTGCAAATCATCCAACAAGCGACGAAGCCCTGGCCCTTGGCGTTCATCTCCCATGGAATCACCTCCCACATCGCGGCCGATTGTTTGAAATAACTTGGAATTGGTGTTTCTCATCGCCCCAAGATGTAATTGCATCGCCCACCCGGAATCATGATTCAGACGACCAACGTGTTGCAAGACGACCATCGTCAACGCATTTTGCGCATCCAGGGATGGCACATCTTGTTGTCGCAGGCACGTAATGGCTTCCTTCGCCAATCCCTCATGGGGACTCACATCCGGAATGGATCCTAAACCATGATCGCTAGCTCGAGCTCCATGTTCATCAAACACGCGGTGCCTTTCTGAAAGCGCCGCCAATAAATCGTCCAAGTGAGTGATTTTCGTCTTGGCCCTTTCCGCTAGGCGGTCCGTCCACTCGTTCCAGGCCACCGGATCCGACTGTAGCATATGCGCTCGGTCCGGACGGAAGGTGGGAACCACACGCACGGGGATCGCCGATTCAGCGATCGCTTCATGGTGTCCCAAACCATCAGCCGGGTCGTCCGTAGTACCTGCCAACACCACACGAAATCGTGTCAGCATGTCAACGCAGTTCATCTCGGCCAACTGACGATTGGCCTCGTCCCAAATCTCACTCGCCGTCTCTTCATTGAGTAACGTTTCGATGTTGAAGTATCGGCGTAGCTCCAAATGAGTCCACGTGTACAACGGATTCCGTAACGTCTTTGGTACGGTACGTGCCCATGCCAGAAATTTATCCCAAGGGTCCGCATCGCCAGTAATCAGGGATTCGTCTTCCCCCATCCAGCGCATGGCACGCCACTTGTAATGATCTCCTTCCAACCACGCTTCATGCAGGTTACTGAACGAACGTTGCTGCACAATATCCTGTGGTGGCAGATGATTGTGATAATCAATCAAAGGTAATTTAGCCACCGATTCGTACAGTCGACAGGCTGTTGCATTGGACAGTAAGTATTGATCGTCAAGGAATCGCGTTGCCAACTTACAGACTTCCTTTCTCGGAAAAACCTATCTTCACAACCTGAAGCTCCTAGGACGCACATCGGTGAACCGCAGGCAGTATTCTAAGGTGTACGTGGACCAACTATAATCGTAACGGATGCTCCAAAAAATACGACCGGGCACCGCTTACCGTTGAAGGATCGTTTTATCAGAAAGACAGCAAACACAACGTCAGCTTTGAGGTAGCTCGATATTAAAAACCTCAGCGAGCAATCAAGGTAATACCGACTTGGCCCTAGCTTACAGGATAGGTTACGGTGTAGCACAACTTCAACGCGTACACATCGGGTTTCCCAAGAACGAAACACCACCATTTTCGCAATGAATCCGTCAATACAAAAAACGACGTTTACCGGTCTTTATGAGATGCGGTTCTTTTCAAGTGTCATCCGCTGCGCGGGCGTACGTGGTATGGCTTGGTGGTTCACGATGGCCACAATCGCCTGGGCCGGTACGACCGACACGGACCAAAAGCTGTCCGAGACCTGGGAAATCGCTGCCGCTCAATCACAGCGATTCCGTTTGACTGAGGGTGAAACGGTCGAAATTTCTGTGCGGATCCAACAGCCTTCTCAGCTTCCCGACAACGCTCGATTGCGAATCCGATGGGACTTGGTGGCTGCCGACAACCCCGGTCGACGGCCGCGTGCCCCCGAAACCGATTCCGATAAGGGTCGAGACGACAACGCCTTCGGCATTTACACCAGTCCGACTCCGACTTGGTCAAAGATCCTGCACGTGCTCGATCCGGATGTGTATCTGGTATACCGAGCGCCAACCTTCGGCATCTACGAACTGACCGTGATGCCTGCCGAAGACAATGTGGATCTGTTCCAACCACCCGCTTGGCGCGAACCTGGTGAAGCACCCCAAAGTCACCCAATACCTACTGCTGTTCTTTGGCCCCAGGGCGCGGTCGTACCCGTCGATCTCACTGTGCAACGTATCGACACGTCACCCGATGACAAGTCTCAATTACACATCGAAATGGAACCGAACGACACGCCAGAACAGGCTCAGGCCATTCCTCTCCGCGTCACCAATTCGCCCTATACACTGAATATCATGGGCAGTGCCGATGACGCGGAATACTTCAACAACGGACATTTAGGTCGCAGTGGTGATGACTGGTTGCGATTGGATTATCCTGCCGACCTCGAGCCCCGTTTACTCACTGCCTGCCTTTCTATCCCCGATCAACAAGTGGTGGCACAGCTTCGAGCTTACCGTGTTCCCACTGAACAAGTTGCCCAGGGCAAAGCCATGATCCGCCCGGGACGCTGGCTCCCTATCGAATCTTACGAAGCCGGCAAGAACCCCAATGAACGCCCGCATCAACAAGACAAAGACGAGGGACATCGCACGGCGATTAACCGCATGTTAGAACCCGGTGGAGTCTATCTGTTGCGTGTTGAAGCCAACGCACCGGCTTACGATTTGGAGCTTCGCATCGTCAAACCGGCTCCCTATGACGACCCAACACAAGCTGTCCGTCAAGGCTTGTACGATCATCTTGGACAGGTCGACGCCTGGCTCACCAATCGACCACGAGGTGCTGCCGTGGATCGACGCATTCGAGATAG
>JAKVBZ010000105.1 GCA_022448645.1 Pirellulaceae bacterium | reverse complement strand
TCGTAACTCGCTATTGTTTAATGCTTTTCTGGAAAAAGGTTTGATTGTCCATGGCCGGTTCTATTTGCGTTTTACGACAAGGTGTGGCTATCGTTCTGCTAATAGCGGGGCTGGGTTTGTTGGCCCCCAGCGTAGCTGAGGAACTGCCGGTAGACTACGAATCGACGGTCCCCAGGTACATTTTCGCCAACACGCGCGAAGAGCAAAAAACGCAACTGAAATCGAATCCATTGATGTTACGATTTGTGGAATCGCGTCGGAAACTGGCCGAAGATCCGCACCGTCCCATGTACCATTTCGTTAATCCGGAAAGCCGCATGGGAGATGCAAACGGACTTTGTTTCTGGAGAAATCGTTGGCATCTTTTCTATCAAGTTCGGCCTCCCGGGGAAGATCGCGTGCATTGGGGACACGCGACTAGTGCCGATTTAGTTCATTGGAGGGATCTGCCCTACGCCATTTACCCCCAACCGGAATACCATTCGTACTCGGGGTCGACGTTTGTGGAAAATGATCGCGTCATCGCGATGTACCATGGCACACGGGTCGGTAACATGGTTGCCGTGTCCAGTGATCCACTCCTTTTGAACTGGGAGAAGTTAACCGGCCAACCTGTGATTCCTATCAAAAATGCTGATGGCTCAGCACTACCTTACCGCGTGTTTGATCCTTGTATCTGGAAAGAGGACGGGCAGTATTTTGCGCTGTCGGGCCGCACACAAGACACGGGACCCGGCCAAGCCCCAGTGCGCGCCCATTATCTTTTTCAATCGACAGATCTCGTGCACTGGAAATACCTCCACCCCTTCGTTGAGGGCGACCGGTTCACAATGATTGGCGACGATGGCGCCTGTCCCTATTTCTGGCCGATTGGAAATCGACATATCTTGTTATTCTTCAGTCACATCAGCGGCGGACAGTATCTTTTGGGTGATTACGACCGTGCACGTCGTAAGTTCGACGTAACCTCACACGGCTTGTTCAACTTTGGAGCGACCGAACCTGGTGGCGTCCACGCTCCGACAGCAACACCGGATGGGAAAGGAGGCGTCATCACGATCCTCAATATGAATCCCGCCACCTACAGCAAAAAGTGGAGTGATCTGATGACCCTGCCACGTCGTTTGTTTTTGACTGATCATGGCGAATTGAGAATTGAACCTGCTGGCGACATTGAATCACTGCGCTACGACCATCGCCAAATCGGGGGGATGGAGCTTCCGGCCAATGAGGAAATCGTCCTTGACGATATTCGCGGAAATTCGATGGAAATCATCGCCAGGTTCGATTCCAAAAGCGCTTCGGTTGTGGAATTGAATGTTTTGCGATCACCAAATCGAGAAGAATTCACTCGGATCGTATTTTTCAAGCACCGAGGTTATCAACGCCAAAGCCTCATTACTGTGGATTCTACTTATTCAAGCCACCTTTCCACGGTGGATGTGCGCGCTCCAGAAACGGCTCCGATTGATCTAGGAAAAGACGAGGTGTTAGAGCTGAGGGTTTTTATCGACAAAAGCGTCGTTGAGGTGTTTGCCAACGGAAAACAATGTATTGCCGTGCGTGTTTATCCGGGCCGCTCTGATAGCCTGGGTGTGTCGCTGCGGGCGCAGGGACGACCATCGCAGTTAATGTCGCTCGATGCATGGCAGATGCGGAGTATCTATTAAGAGACTGTATGTGTTTTCGTTTCCGGAATGTATCGATTGCTTGCGGTTCATGCGCGTCCCAGATTTCACCGTGTTGTGGCGATCGTGAACCTGATTGGAGCGAGTAAACACAAGGAATGGTTACTTTACGAACTGAAATGCATACAGGTGGCATTCGTGCAGGATAAATCGAATCTTAATCGGCCTTCCAGACAACGGACTGACATCCGAGTCAACGCCGTTCCAACGCACCAGCTTGCGAACGGAATTGCCGTTGACGGTGATCGCTTCTTCTCGTGAAAAACCAGGAATCAGTCCGCCTTGCTCGTTCAGCAGTTCGACATGAACGGATCCTCCGCCGCTGGTATCAACGTTCAATTCCAGCCTATCGCCCTGAAACGTAATGGGTGGTGTCACAATCTCACCTCCGGTGTGGTCGGCATTAGCGGAAACAAAACCGTCCAGTCGCAAGACGGCTCGGCCAATGCCAGATAGCACCTTGCCGCTAGAATGTGGGTCGACGATATCGTCGTGATCGCGATTGGTTCCACGGTAATAGATCCATAATTCATCCCCCATACGTATCGGATTCGGAATGACCCAGACGGATTTTGAATCAAATCCACCCTCTGGACCAAGTGCCATGAACGGTGCTCGGTTGCCGGCCAGGTCGAAATGAATCCCATCGCGACTAATCCCCAACCGCACGTCGATGGCCGCCGGCCCACCCGAAGGACCAAGGTCCAGCTCCCGCGGCTTGCGTGGAATCCAATGCCAGTATGCTTGTGCCAACATGATGTACAGCCTTTGGTCGCCATAGGGGAAAACGCAGGCTCCGTAGTAGTCAATGGATGGTTTTCCGGGGGGAGTTGCTGGCGTGGAGTGTCTGGCGACGTCAACTTCGTCGGGCTGCATGACAACGACTTGATTGTCCCAACGCAATAAATCGTCCGATTCGAGCCGCCGCACGGTGCGGTGATCTTCCGGCTTGGGAGCGGTTTTGTGGCGATGTGATTTCCAAAATCTTGTGTAAAGCGCGTATCGCTCGATGTGTCGATCCCAAAAGATAATACTTTGCGAGTCGACGTCGCCGGATCCTGTGTCGGGGCGTGCGAATAACTTCCAACGCAGCCCATCCGGCGAACTGTGCATGTGGAATTCGCCGCTGGGATAAATTTTGGCTTGGGTCTTGTAGCGATGTTCCTGGGGTGCGCCATCGTCGATCCATACCGCGGTACCGCCGATACTTCCAGGAAGCACAATGTTGTTAGCCCTCGAACCGTTGACATCGTACTGGTGTTGTAGGGGCTTGGTGAAAACCAACCCATCTTTCGACTCTGCGTATCCCTCGCGGCCATGCTTGCCATTCCAGTTTTCGTCGCGTTCCCACAAATCGTACCACAGTCGGACGATACCGTTGTCTTTTAAGATGCTGCAGTAGGCGTTGATGTACATTCTAGGATGGGTCTCCCACGGTTGGTCGTTGGTGACCAGCACGCGGCCGTCCCTTTGTGGCGAGTGCATCACGAGCTTGATTCCATCGCTCGATTCAATGAGATAGTCGTCGACGAATAATTGTTTTCGTGAACCAATATCAATAGGAGACGCCGCTGAGGCCACGCCTAATGACTCTCCGGTAAGCAGCAGCAAGAGCGATACTAACTTGCCGCAGCGCAGCCACCATTGGCTAGCGGATCGAGGGATTTCGACAAACATGTGTGTCCTTCATGTCAAAAATTGAAAGTGGACGCGGCCAGCCGGGCGGTTCTACCCCAGCTATGGGGGTATTGGAATGGGGTAGATTTTAACATGACCAGTATACCATCCGGAAGTGAGTTCGAACTGGCGTGTGTTGTGATACCGTTTTCTTTAAGGTTTCCACAAAGCGACCGCTGACCCAAAATAACAGCCTTGTGCCGGTTCACGGCAATCGTCCTAGACGGCCAGATTCATTGCATGGAAGATGGCACGATCTCGACAGTGGCTAAACATCCATTTACATTTTTACGATAAAAGTGGTGGGTCAACGGTGGGAAACGGTCCGCAAAAGGTTAATCGGAAAGGATTTTCTGCCTACAGTGCCGTACAGAGGGTGGAATAGGAAATGTGTTAACGGTCCGATTTGCGTAGGTATGAGTGTGAGTCCAATCTAACGCTCACCCTCCCGCGACAAGAATAGATTAACATGTGTTATTGTCTGCTGAGGCTTCATTGAAGCTGATTTGACGCCTGAGAGTGCGTTAGTGTCTTTGGCTCAGTTTGATATGCAAACATTCAATTTTGTCGACTACTCCGTGATCGTCATTTATTTGTTGGCGATTGTTGCATTGGGCGCTTGTTTTGCGCGTCGGCAAAATTCGCGTAAGGAGTACTTTCATGGTGGAGGTGCACTTCCCTGGTGGGCTGTGAGTATTTCTTTGCTGGCTTCAAGTCTTAGCCCCATCAGTTATCTTTCAGTGCCGGGTTGGGTTTTCTTAAAAGACAGTCGCAATAACCTGGTGCCTGACCTGTTGAACTTGGCGTTCATTCCACTGGCAGCTGTGATCTGGTTGCCGCTATGGAGTCGATTACGCGTATTCTCAATTTACGAATATCTGGAGATTCGTTTCCAACCGTGGATCCGTACCGTAGGAGCCATTCTCTTTTTATTCCTCACGACCATCTGGGTCGGAACGGCGTTGAGTACCGCAGGAATGGGGTTTCAGACTGTAACAGGTTTTGATGCACAGTGGTGCATCCTGGTCATTGCTGTTCTCGGAACGTCCTATACCGTGCTGGGTGGAGTGCGAGCCGTCATCTGGACCGACGTGGTGCAGTTTGTGGTATTTATGGTCGGCTACGCGGCAATCCTGCTAACGCTATTGCATCTGTTCGACTGGCAGCCGTTCGAAATGTGGCGTATCGCTTCCACCACCATTTCTCAGGAAACAGGCCATCCGCATACAAAACTGATCTCTTTCGAGTTGGATCCCAACGTGGAAGCCACGATTTGGGTGGTGCTGTTTTATCGAATCTTCGACAAAATTTCGTGGGGCGCCAGTCAGTGGGAGGTGCAAAGATTGCACGCTACCCGGTCACGGCGCGAGATGTTGAAAGCGATGATTGGGAGCCAGGTGGCTATGATTCTGTTTACCTGTGTTGCGGTGCCCACAGCTTGGGGATTTGTCGCTTACTACGCTCAGCAACCGGAGCTCAAAGTGAATATTCAGCATGACGAAGTCTTGCCGCATTTTGTGGTGAATCACCTACCAAGTGTTTTTCGAAGTCTCATCATGGCGGGTGTGCTGGCGGCCCTTATGTCGACAATGGATACGGCCATTAATTCAATGGGGAGTGTGACGGTTAACGATTTTGTGCAGCGATTTCTTTGGAAAGATGCCTCAGAGGAGTCGCTGGTACGGACGGCCAAACTCCTGACTTTTGTGTTTGGAGTACTCGTTGCTGGTTTCGCACTGTGGCAACTGGAAGCACAAACCGAGACTGCCCTGGAGAAAATTCGTAAGTTCAATAATGTGATTATCGCCACGATTCCGTCTTTCTTTCTGTTAGGCGTGATATCGAAGCGGACGAATACTGGCGGTGCGGTGCTCGGAGCTATTGCCGGAATGATCTTTGCCTTTGTTTTTAATGGCGTTCCTGGCATGGTCGATGCGCCATTGCCGTGGATTAACTGGATGTGGATTGCTGGCTTGGCTATGGTGGTAAACGTGGCCGTAGGTTATGCAGCGAGCTATCTCTTTGCGCCACCCTCCTCAGAGGTACTGGATGAGATTTACAAGGATTAAAACATGCCCTTGCCGCGTTTCTTCCGTTATATCGATGGCTCGTTCCTGAGGTGCGTAGCGCCACCAATTTCTATCGAGCAGTTCGAAGATGAGATCGTCGGTGCGGTAAAGGGTACCCAAGTGGACGGTATCATTCACCACATGTTCACGCCGGGCGACGCCGTTCCCATGTTTCGCTGCGACATGGAGGCCGCTCAGCCTGTGCTTCCCGACAAACTAGATAGCTGTCACATTTGGCGGCGCATGCACAATCGATCGGCATTGCTGGAAATGGAGAAGGATCCGTGGTCGGTGGTCATCGACAGAATACACCAGCAAGGCAAATCGTTCTGGGGCTCGATGCGGATCAACGATGGCCATGGCAGTGACTATGCACCTCGTAGTCGATTCGGCGTCGACCATCCAGAGTTCTTCGTCGGTGAGAGATGTGCCGCTAAGTTGCACCCACCTGGTCCGGACGGCGAGGTGCCTCCCTGCCGCCACCTGAATTATGCTCTGCCGGAGGTACGCGCACACCGAAAAGAATTGATTGCGGAGCTTTGTCGACGTTACGACATAGACGGGTTCGAATGGGACTTTACGCGCGACAATGGTCACAGCTTTACCAAGGCTGATGTGTTTCGGGCGGGTGACATCATGACGGAATATATGAGGGAAATCCGTGAATTACTCGACCAAATTGGCCAGGAGCGCGGACGTCCATTTGGTTTTGGGGCCCGCGTACCCGGTACCCTCGAAGTGTGCCGCCAATCGGGGCTCGAAGTGGATACTTGGATCAAGGAGGGCATCATCACGTCACTAACGCCCTCGGTTTATTATGATACGAGCTGTGAACTTCCCTTTGATTCCTTTGTGCAGCTCTCCCAGAATACCGACGTCAAGATCTATGCCAGTGTCACGGAAGGTGTGGGGCCCGGCCGTTTCCGACCTCCACCTCGAGAAGCTGTCCGGGCGGCAGTACTCAACGCGTGGCATCAAGGTGTCGACGGCATCAGCCTGTTCAACTTTCACAACCAACAGGTTGCGAACCGCGCTGAGGATTTTGCGCTACTTTCAGAATGTGGTGACCCAGCGACCCTTGCCCGCAAGGACAAGCTTTATATGATCGCTGGCATCGGACTGCAGTATCAGTCGAGATTCTTCGACATGCCTTATGAAACCTGGCACCCGCGTCAGCTCCCTGTGGAAGTGCCAGTGGAACCGGACGGGCCTGGGGTCACCGTACAAGTTCCCATCTCCGATGACCTTCTTTCCGCACGCCGCGACCGAGTTTTAGCAAAAATCGTCATGCGGCTTGACCTGTTAAATCTCACGAGTTACGAATCTCTAAAGCTACGCATCAATGGAAAAGACGTGCCACTGGATCTTGCCCAATGGGACGTGAGCCAGCAATACGCGTTCAATTGGAACGGGATGCACGGAGATTTAGAAGCCAGTTTCGATCTGACCCATGGCGATTGGTTCCAAACCGGCGTCAATGAATTGAATCTGACGCTGCTGTCCCGTCCCACAGACGTGCGGCCGCAATTGACGTTATACACCGTGCGAGTGGAAATCACATACAACGTGGTTCCTATGGGGCCGGTCAGCCGTTACCCGAATGTACAGTGAAAATTCATCTTGTCGCCACAGTGCATCGCGCATGAAGTCATTCGAGTGGCTGGAGAAGTGGGTGGCGGTCGGCCTTTACAGCCTCCGGGAACAACAAACGGAAGCAAGAGAGCCGTTTTTGGTTTCGGTCAATACGTTTTCGCTGGTCCTGTGGTCCACATGGGTTTTCCGTTGTCGCAACCTGTTTCCGCAGATCCCCTCCAAAGAGACGACTGACGTGAATCTCCCAGAGTTTACGTGAAACGATGTCAGGGTTGTGTGACCGGTGGGTGGGCCGAACCCAGATACGAAGATGGAGGTCGTACGATCTCAAGGAGTTCGACTGCGGGAACCGTATCGCAGTAGATGAGCGCTGTGCGACCAAAGCTGGGGGTTTGCTCGGGCAGGGAGAAGAACCCTTGCAGCTCCTTGTTCGGCATGATTCGCCACAAGCCCAGCAAACGTAGTGTTCGTAGCACGTTTTCCTGGATCAGGATGCGGCCCAACGGAGTTTTGCGACACTGAATGGCGTCTCTCACCTTGGCCTCTAAAGATTGCAGGTGGAGTCGCACCAGACCAAACTGGACAATCTCATTGTCCGATTGCCGCCTCAAGACGATTTTTCGTGCGTAATGAGTATCGGTTTCGTTGGCTTCTAGTACTTGCAGGTCAACACACGAACCATGGTGTGCTTCAACCGTCAACGTCATGTGTTGGTCGTGATCGAGGAGTGCTCTTTCGGTATTGGGGAGCTCTATCCCCTTGAGTTGTTTGAAGTTTCCAAGCGTTTTCACGTCTGGATAGAACAAACGAACCAAAGCGTCCAATTCTGGGGACGAACGTTCTCGATCTTGCATCATGAAACTGAATCAGCCGCAAGAGTTTCCTCCAGGTTTACGACGGCTGCCTCAGGGGTTGCGTCGTTTGAAGGCATTTCCAGGATAGAATCGATCAAGTAATAGAGAAGGCGACGGAAAGCTTCCGGCTCAATGCCATCGGCGACTTCTTCGGCTCGAACCCGATATTTCTCGACGAGTTCTCTGGCGGTATGAAATACGTTGGCTTGTTCGTACCACTTTCTCACTTGCGTGAGCCGCTCTTCTGCTGGCAGACGTGTATTGTCCACCAATTCTAACATGGCCCTCTGTTGCGAAGCGTCCGCCTGGCTCAAGGCCAGTGCCCACAAAACAGTGGGGCGCCCGCCGAACACGTCACCGCCGGCGACTAACTTATTATGTTGGTCCGGCTGCCAATCATTCAAGTCATTGAGAATTTGAAAAGCGACACCTAAATGGCGTGAAAACTGCGAGATGGCCTCTGCATATTGATCCGCACATCCGGCAAGGCGCGCTCCGACGTATAACGCAGCCTCAAAGGCAGGAGATGTCTTTAAGATATAAATCTTTAGCGCGTCTTTCGGTGCTAATCGCTTTTCGCGAGAATCGCGCCACAACAACTCGGCACCCTGGCCTTCCGATAATTTCATGTGAGAGCGCGCCAGGCAGTCCAGGATATCGCAGACACATTCTGCTCCCAGCTCGGACGAGTCTCGACTTACGAGTTGATATCCCATACCAATCAGGTAATCACCTACGTTGATAGCCGTAGGTGTGCCAAACTGTCGATGAATGGTCGTGTCACCGTATCGGAACTCATCGTTGTCTTGGATGTCATCGTGCACCAGTGATGCCTTGTGAAACGTTTCGATGGACATCGCGGTGCGTTTTATCGAGTCCGAAAGTTGTGCTACCTGTTGAGCGCCGTCAGCTTGGGTTGCGCGCCCGCCCGTGAGGGTGTCGTGTACAGCGAGTGTGATGAAAGGCCGAGCATGCTTGCCACCTTTTGCCAGGAAGTCGTAGGCTATCGCTTCCGTAGTGGCGATGGCGTCTAATGAAGTCACGCCTTCTCCGTTGAGGTCCGCCAATCGGCGATCGCCGCGAGATCGAGGGGCCAGACTCTCTAGTTTATCTGGATCGAACATGTCGTGAGCAGCACGCATCAAGTGCACGTAGGTGCTGGTGGATTTTACCGGTGCTTTCTGGGAGACGTGAATTATCTCCTGTACCCAGTCTTCATCCACTGAAGTGTTCCGACAGTCGCTGGAGAGAAGCGGAACCGCCATGCATGGGATGCCGGCCAACAGGATTTTGTCAATTGCCTTTTCCAGTACATTCAAACAAGCGACACCGACGATAGCATCCACATAACCACTGACGATGATTTTCAAGACGATGGGAGAGCCTTCGGCAACCAGTACTTTGTAGCCCAATTGTTCGGCAATACCACGAAAATCAGCAATGCTACAAGCCCCACACTTTTCACAATCCAAACCGAATTCGTCATAGTCCGCAGGACAACCTTCGGCATGTTTCAAACAGTGTGGCAGCAGCATGAGTCGACGTTCTGGTGGTGTGGCGGCGACTTGGTCGTGCCAAAACGCCGAAGCCAACACCACCATCGTCCAACCGACGTAGCCTTCGGGGAGACCCGCATCGTCGAGCAAGGACCGCGTCACCGTTTCCATTTCGTCCTTGGTGAGTGGACGGGATTTGTCCAACTTATTGGCGACCTCGTAGCACTTCGCTCGCAAGGATTCGCGCAGTTCACGGGTCTCGGGGACAAGCTTTAAATGAGCTGTCTTTCGTCTCCGCGGTTTGCGTTGTGGTGGACCATTTTCGTTCGCTGCGGCAAAAACGTCGTCCTGAAGTTTTGATGCAGATTCGTCAGACAAAATAGGTTTCCTCTTTTAGAGGGGTTTCATAATCCGTGTCTTGTTCGTCCCATCCCTGACGGTCGCATGGGCAGACAATGACAAGGCTCGAGTCAACGCCGCAACCGTGAAGATCTGTGGATACAAACGCTCATAATACCACAGCTTAGCGAAGTAAAAGCCGATCGGCGAGGACCGTCTGTGCTGATCCTCTTCGACGGCGGTAATGAGCCATTCAAGTCCTTTGTTGATAACGGGTTGCATCTGTTCGGATTTTGAGTGGGACAAGAGGGCATCCAAAGCCAGCGCGGTTTCTTCGACGCTGCTTGTCAAGTTATTTGTGGTGTTTTCGGAAGCTCCGCCGTTTGCCTGTTGCCCCCAACCTCCGTCGGCGTTTTGGTTGGCCAAAAGCCAAGCGCGTCCCGCCTCGGCGGCTGAATCGTCTTCTCTATCTAGATCGGAATAGGCCAACAATACTTTGGCCGTGCCATAGACGGGGTTGGATTCCTGTGGGTGGTGTTGATTTCCGAACCATAGCGGTACCCAGTGCCCGTCCAATTGTTGATTTTTCTCTAGAAATTGAAAACCTCGCTCGGTCGCTCGACGTACATTTTGATCGAGTCCACGGGACCATACGTGCAATGCCCGCATGGCGTGTGCTGTCAAATCCGTTCCGCTACGATCAAATGGCAGATTTCCCCAGCCTCGGCAAAACGTAGGCCATCCGCCGTCTCGGTTTTGCAACTCAAGTAACCATTTCAGACCTTCCTGGATGAGGTCTGATTTGTTCGTCAGCTTTCCAGTGCGTCTTAGAGCCAACAGTGCGGAAGCAGTGTCGTCGACGTCAGGTACTCCACCGCTCAAGTCAGTCCATGCCCATCCTCCCGGTGACGCTCCTGTGTAGGGATGTCGAGTTTGATGTTGGCAGGACAACAGCCACTGTATGCAGCGTTCATCGTCGTAGTCACGCAGAGCGTTGATCGCCAAAGAAGTCGTCCAGGTGGCCAAATTCGTATCGATGGGCCAACTACCGTCTTCCCGAACCGATTCAGTGATAAACTGAATACCTCGGTGAACGACAGGCAGAAACGGGCTTCCGGCAGAGATTAAGGACATGACTACAAAGCTCGTCAGTGGGATTGCTTCCAGGAAACCTCCGCTTTCTGGTTGCATGATGTCCAGTACCCGCAAACTTTTACCAATGGCTACCCGCCGAATTTGGCGTACGATTGGGTTGGACGGCGGTTGGTGATGAAATTTCACCTGACCGACGGCGACAAGTGCCGGAATCGCATAGCTGACAACGGGCATCCGCGCCAGACGATACCAAGATTGTGGAATGCATGCGAACTCGAATGGTAACGGATCTACTTGTTGCCACTCGACCTGACCTGCCAATGCAAGGTTAGTAAGGATGGGGATTGCGAACGTTTTGTCCTGTCCATACCGGGCTTTGAGCGCGGAGATACCTCCAAGCCGCTCAGCCGCCAGCTTGGCTCGTTTCATGACCTCCGATTCTGCATGGGATGTTCCGGAGAGGTGGAATGCGGCGATGACAAGTAAGGTGGTAGAAATGTTGGAAAGGCTGCGATCTGTATCTCCCCAACCGCCATCCATGTTTTGATGCTTTACCAGCCAGTCGGTCCCGTTCTGAATCAAACCCTCTAATCGCTGGAAATTCCATGGCAGCTCCGTTGCGGAGGGAGTTTTTTGGCGACAGGCGTCTCGCGCCAGCGACAGAGCACTGATGGCAGTAGCTGTTGAGAGTGCAGACGTCGAGAGTTCGCCTATCCAATGGCCATCCTGATGACGTTCGGCCAACAAGTCAGCTCTGGCTTTTTGATGAGCCGATAGCAATCTGTGGCGATCCAACGGCATATGGCCTTTCACTCGGCATTTCCATAATTCGTTGCCAGGCAGGGCGCCCCTACGACGGGTCTTTGCTAGAATGTGATTCTACACGAACCTACTGCGAGGCGAAGAGGAGGATGATAGCGTGTACTTCCGTATGGCAAAACGGGTAATCTCGGAGACCGACAAACGGTTGGTTTGGAAGTTCCTGTGGAACATGGGGATCAAAGGCACTCGATCGGTTTATAAACACCGCCAGCGTCTCAAACGCGACGAATTCTTCCCACCTTTTCTATACATTTCGATCATCAATAGCTGCAACCTGCGCTGCCAAGGGTGTTGGGTTGATGTGGCGGAGAAGCAACACAAAATCGACGTACCGGCTATGGACCGATTGATCGGTCAAGCCAAGGAAGTGGGTAATTCGTTTTTCGGTATCCTGGGCGGTGAGCCGTTCATGCATTCCGAGATTCTCGATATCTTTGCAAATCATCCCGATTGTTATTTTCAGGTCTTTACCAACGGCCACTTTATTTCAGACGAAGTGGCTCGTGAACTCCGTCGCTTTGGTAATGTGACTCCGCTAATCAGTATCGAAGGCAACGAAATCGTAAGTGATGAACGTCGTGGAGGTCCGGGTGGTGTGTACAGTCAATCGATGGAAGGCCTCCATCATTGTTTGGAGCACAAATTGCTGACCGGCGTCTGTACGAGTCTCTGTCAGACCAATTATGACGACATGTTGCAAGAGTCATGGCTGGACAAACTGATCGATTTGGGAGTGTTCTACGCGTGGTTTCACATTTATCGGGTCATTGGTCCCGAGCCCAACGGGCAGTTGGCTTTGACTCCTGAACAACAATTGGAAGCTCGGCGATTCGTGGTGGAAATGAGAGCTAAAAAACCGATCGCTATCATTGATGCTTATTACGATGCCGACGGCCGGGCGCTTTGCCCGGCCGCGACTGGTTTTACGCACCACATCAGTCCCTACGGTGATATAGAACCGTGTCCCGTGATCCAGTTCGCCACATCTTCGATTCATGACGATCAGCCGCTAAAGGACGTTTTTAACGAATCGAGTTTCTTACGCGAGTTTCGCGAAGAAGCTGCCGCAAGCACTCGTGGGTGTGTGGTACTGGAAGACCCAGATTTGCTCATCCAGCTGGCGGAACGACATGACGCTCGCGACACTTCATTGCGTCAATCCGCTGCCGAGGAGTTACGGGCATTACAGCCAAGATCTTCTCAGTACAATCCGGGCCACGAAATTGCCGAAAAAAGCTGGGCATATTGGTTGGTGAAGAAATACTGCTTCAGTGATTTCGGTACCTATGCCAAACATTTTGATTCGTCAGGATGGCGTCCAAAAATGGATGAGAATACGAAGGGTACTGAACAGGAGACGAATGTGCCCAGCGTTTAACGAATGAACAAGGGTTAGTCGTGCCGGTAATAGCCGATGGCAGTATCTTTTCTGTTGGTGGCTGCAGATTCTCTACACGGGCTGGATATCCGAACCCCCAGAGCCAAGATAACAGTACCTATCCTGAATGTTTTTGTCGACTCGCCACAGACTCGATCGTTTTTTCTACTGGGCGGAAGTTAAGTCATGCTTGACCGATTCTTTGGGCTGACGGCGCATCAGACAACGATTCAGCGCGAACTACTGGCGGGTGTAACGACCTTTCTAACGATGGCCTATATTCTGTTTGTTCAACCCGCCATGTTGTCCACGGATTTTACGGGATCTCCGACGGGCTTGGCAGCAGATGCTGTATTGTTAGCAACGTGTATTGCCTCCGCTGGCGCCACGCTTTTGATGGGACTCTATGCGCGGTGTCCGATTGCTTTGGCACCAGGAATGGGACAGAACGCGTTTTTCGTGTCGGTGATCATGACGCTTGCGGCTGCTGGACATGCGGAAAGCTGGCGCATCGCACTGGGGATCGTGTTCGTTGCTGGAGTTTTGTTTCTTTTGCTGTCGTTGCTGGGAGTTCGGGAAGCGATGATCCAGGCGCTGAGTCCCAGCCTGCGAAACAGCATTGCGGTAGGGATCGGCCTGTTCATTGCATTTCTGGGGCTCAAGGCCGGTAATATCGTCATCGACAACCCGGCGACCTTCGTTGCCTTAAAGCATGTTGGTCCGCTATCGGTCGACTGGATTGTATTTTGGACAGGATTTTTCGTGACAGCGGCGTTGTTGGTGTGTCGCATACCGGGAAGTGTCGTGTGTGGGATTCTTGTGGGTACGGGCGTCGCAATTTTCTCTAACCAGATAAGTTTTCCCGAGTCTACGATAGGCTTACCCCAGGAACATGCCGTTTTTCGCTTCGACATCGTCGGAGCACTGTCCTTGCAGTGCCTGCCGTTTCTATTTGTGTTTTTGTACATGGATATCTTTGACACGATGGGAACCTTGGTGGGCGTTGGCGAGCAAGCTGGACTTATGAAGGATGGCCAACTGCCCCGGATGCGGCAAGCTTTGATGTCAGACGCCGTGGGAACTGTGGTTGGTGCTTGCTTGGGGACCAGCACTGTGACGAGTTACATTGAAAGCGCTGCTGGTGTGCAACAAGGAGGCCGAACGGGACTGACTGCAGTCACTGTGGCTTGTCTCTTTCTTTTGGCTCTACTATTCGCTCCTTGGATCGCGATGATAGGGCAGTATCCCCCCATTACAGCACCAGCCTTGGTGATCGTAGGCGCTATGATGTTTGGCAACATCACCAAGATTTCCTGGGACGACCCCAGTGAGGCCATCCCGGCATTTTTGGTGGTAGTTGGTATACCGCTTACCTTTTCTATCGCCGACGGTATGGCGCTAGGGTTAGTCAGCTACCCTGTGTTGAAGCTGTTTAGTGGACGAGGCCGCGACGTACACTGGGTGATGTATGTGATGGCAATCATTCTGGTGGTCTATTTCTTTGCACGCGCAGCTATGGGGTAAATGCGTTACTGCGTCAATCGTGATAGGAAAAAAACAGCGGCCTTCGGCTTGTCTTTAAATTAATCACTGGACCGCCTGCGAGCCGATGGGGATTTTAGTAAGCCCCCCATGTCAGGGCCGGTACGGTCGTCTCAGAGGATGTCGCTTGTTAACACGACTAGCTGGGCCTCGAATGGACCGTACATCGGACGGTCATGGAGCGTTTTCGACCACCAGGTTTGGCACCACTTCTAGAGATCGAGCGCATCGACATCGTCGATAAGATCGTCCAACTCGTTTCGCTCTGTCTCCACTCGCGTCTTTTGCCGGTCGGAGATGCCGGTGGTCATACCAACCGCGTCACGTCCTGCCATCATCAATTGTTCGTCACGCTCACGGACGGCGGACTGGAGTGGATCCTCATCAGGTTGCCCAAAAAGCTTGGAAAGGTCAATCTTCAGACTTCCCACAGCTTCTGAACTGCCTGCAATGGCGGGTGTCTTGTGTTGTGGGAAAATAATGGCATTTTCGGGGCAAACACGACTGCACGCGGGACAGCCTTTGCGGCAGTTGTCAGGCTGTTCCACTAGGATAGTGTCGACGTTATCGACCCCGTAGACACCAAACAGACAAAAGTCAATGCACTCCATACAGTTCGTGCAGCGAGCGTAATCAATCACGGGATACCAACGGCGGGACGGCTGTGACTCGACACGTATGGGTGTTGTATCCGCGGCACCGTGTAGATAACGCTCCATCTGTTTCGGGTCGGGATCTCCACCGATCCAATTGGTTAATTCCACGACGGAGGTATTCAACTCGGAAATGATCCGCCGTATTTCGTCGATGAAATCTTTTGCTGAGTTTCGTGCTCGCAAGTCAATGCAATAGATTTTTCTAGGGGGGATCGTCCTACTATCCACGACCCTTGGCTGAGCGGACTCGTCATCCTGATCTGTTAAATCCGCGTCCGGATTGTGGTCTTCGTCTTCTGCTGTGTCTTCTTCATCCTCGGACGAGATCAACGTCGTACCTTCGTGACCATGCACACCGTGACGATCAAGGGTCCAACGGGCCGCGCGCTCAAAAAGCCACGAAAGTAGAATGATAGGACCGGAAACTCCTTGCAGGCAGAG
>JAKVBZ010000104.1 GCA_022448645.1 Pirellulaceae bacterium | reverse complement strand
TGGTTTTCCTCCCGTTGCGGTTGCCGATTCGTCGCTGAGTTCAGGAGACAGTGAGCCGAATTGGGAACTGTTTCTAGATGACTACATTATCGAACGCAGTACGGGGTTTCGCCGTGTTCTACATCATCCCGAGCCTCGTGGAGTCGTTATTCATCCAGATCAGCCGTGGGAGACGCAAGGGATGTCGGTGATGTACGTTGACCGACGGGCCGACGGACGCTGGGAATGCTATTATCGCGTGCACGGCAAAGGGATTCCCGCGGACACAACAGCTTATGCGATCAGTGATGACGGGATTCATTGGGAAAAACCGGTCTTGGGCTTGGTGGTCGGACCGAATGGTACAGAAAACAATCTTCTTCCTTGTGGTGCGCCATTCGACTTGGGGAAATATGGAAATATTTCGGACCCGAATAAGAGATTTCTCATTGGATTGAGCAGCGATGAGAATCCTCGTTCGCACAAGATGCAATTGTTCTTCGCATCTGAGCTGCCGGATTGGCAAAACGATCCTGATTGGAGAGATAAGTTAATACCTGCGGGGAAAAAGCCAAGTTACAAGTTAGGCCTGCATTTCTGGGATGATCAGAATGAAGACTGGGTTTTCATGCGGCAAAGTCCTAACCATCCTCCGACGCGTTGTGTCGCACGATGGTCCACTCCGGATTTGCAAAACTGGAGAGTCAAGCCAGTGTTTTATCCTGACGCTCAGGATAGTACTGATCCGCGGTTCTTTGATGAGATCTACGGCATGCACGCCATGCATACTGAAGGTGTCGTGTTCGGGTTTGCCGAATGGCTGATTGGCGATCAGACGCGACCGGACATGGCGGTGCTGTCGCAAGAAGTCATTGGACACGTTTTTATGAAGGGTACGATGGAGGTCCGCGTGGCAGTCAGTCGTGATGGTGGCTTTACCTGGGACCGAACTGTTAGTCGGGAAGCATGGATTCCTCATGGAAAGGAGACGGACAGTTATGACCGATTAGTCCGGATTTTCTGTTCTCCGGTGCGCATGGGGGACGAAGACTGGTTTTACTGCACCGTTATTAATGGAGACCATGGTTCGGCGTTTGATTATTACAAGGACAACCGTCATCCCAAGCACAGTGGGGCGTTGTATGTGCAGAAACACAACCGGTATGTCAGTTTGAGAGCTGGGAATACCCCGCAGATTCTGATCACGCAACCGATGGAAGTGACCGGCAAAAAGATTCAATTGAATGTCGATGCCAGCCACGGTGAAGTCCGGGTTGGTGTGGGCATCGACAAGAAAATGGTGATCTTTGACACCGCTGCGATCTTGCCGAACTATATGATCCGTGATCGTCAGGGACAGACCCATTTGGAAAAAGGGTTGACCCTCGAAGACTGCCAACCGGTTCATGTCAACAGTATCGAACATACCGTTGAGTTCAATGGAGGTGATCTAGAATCGTTGCAAGGCAAGATGGTACGGCTTTACATCCTCGTGCAGGATGCGGACCTGTACGGTTTTCGATTTCGATAGACGCGGTTTCAAGGATTGATGCGCACGATTGAGGAAATGTACGGGACCTGGCTCAGGTTGCTTCTGCCAGTCTTTGGACGGCTCTGTTAGCTGTTATTCCGAGGAAGCACAGCGGTCGGAGGATTTCAGCGCGAGCTCGTCTTGCTGAACTCCTTTGTTTTGCTCAGGCTGACAATGACACTTTTGTTTTGACTCGAGGCATTTGCCCGGTGTCTATCCGCGGCGGTGACGCCCTCTGCGAGGCAGACGTTCTTGGTTGTTGAAATCATTCCCGTTTTGCTGTGGTCCGAATCCACCGCGACGTGATTGACCCGGTGGTCCGCGTCGAGCCAGCTCTTGGGCCATCTTATGCAGCTCGTCTTGACCTAGCATCCCATTTTTATCGGCATCGAATTCCAGGGCACGTTGTACAAACTGTTCTGGAGCGGGTGGGCCCGTTCGAATTCTTAAGCCATCGAAGCCCTGACGTGAAAATTGAGGCCGCTGTCCATTTTGTTCTCCCGTTTGTCGACGATTCCGGCGCGGTCCTTTTTGTCTTGGAGGAGTCAGCTGCGCCAATTCTTGCTTGTCCAAGTGACCGTCTTGGTTGGCATCGTGATGGGTGATCATGGCACGCATACGTTCAGGTAATTCATCGCGGCCTACTTTTCCATCAGCGTTTTTGTCGAACGCCATAATTGTGCCTGTTACCTGTGACAAGTCTTTGTCCACTGGCCGGTTTGCGCCACCTGGACGACCTTCGGGACGCCGTTGCTGTTGACCTCGGCCTCCGACTGACCGCCCTGGGTGCAGCTCGTCAGGAGTAAGGCTTCCGTCGTTGTTTTGATCCAATCCTTGGAGTGCTGCCGAGGCGTTGTTGATCTCGGATGTCGAGATGGTTCCGTCAGAGTTTGCGTCTAAAGCGTTGAACAGCGGAGGGCGAGGTCTTCTGGGAGGACGATTTTCGTTGGACGCACCGTCTGGGAATTCAGAGTTTTGACCCGGAAATGGTTCGGACATCGTGGGACTGACGACCAAACTGATTGCCGTCACAAGTGTGAATGCCAAGGTTAACTTCTTCATGCTGTTTCTCCCGTTGATGGTAAATTCGCTTCGTTAGTCAAATGAGCGTTTGAGGTATTGTTGACGCTGTATCAGTCACGCAGGCCTTGACGTTGTCTGGCTCGAGCTTGCAGGGATTGTTGATCGGTGACTCGTATTCTGGATTTCCATTCGAGTCCCAATTGCAGTCCGAGTTGAACGTGTGATTCGTGATCCTTGGACCAACGTGGGAAATCCCGTACGAGCTGAGTCAAGCTTGAACGAAACGTATGCTTGTTATCGTGTTGGTGCCACTGAAGTAGAACACGGCCGGTCAAACCAAACGTTCCAGGATGAACCACCAAAATGCCTGCCGCAGTGTCGGCATCCATAATCGGGGCCAATTCGCGTTGCTCGCTGACCTTGGTGTAGACAAACTGGCCTAGGAACGCGTCACTCCAAGCTAGCCGACCTAAAAATCGTTCCATCATGTCGTCCTGTCCTAGACGGTCCTGGACTACCACGATCAAGGGAAGCTTGTCGGCTGCGGCGATGTTGAGTGCCAAATCGAGTCGTTGCGTCCATGGGATTTCCGGTGGTGGTTTGTAGGCTGTGGTCATTTTCGAATACGCAGCGGCGATTTCTTGCAGGGCGGTGCTCATGGCGTCTGAATCTGCAAATGCTCGAGACGGTCCGCGTCCGGGGCGAGCTAACAATTCTTGGCCATCATGGGACAGGATGGCAAAAGTGGTATTCTCCAATTGTCCCGAACGGCCAATGAAAATGGACTTAGTGAATTTGGCGTCGGCTTTGCTCTCATACGTTGCTAGACGAATGCAAACAAAGTTTCGTGAGGCCGAAACGACACGTTCGTCGGACAAGAAACTCCTGTCCATGGTTTGTTTACTCGGTCACCAAATGCCGGGCACACCCAAACATTGGGGGGCAGCCGACACAAATAGGATTGGGCGTTTCGTTTTTCGAGCCGCTGCCAGGCCTTCGGCAAGTGACCCGTGCCAGGCAATCCTGGGTGTGACCGGCGAATGGTTTGTAACGCTAGTCGTTGGGTTAACGGTGATAATCAGGGCGATCATGGGAAGAATTGTTGTCATTTTTAACTAACTGCAAAATCAGATAACGCGTCCACACTGATTTTTGATTCGGATGGGAAATTATTTCAGTAGATGTCTGAAATTTCAAAAAACTGAGCCTGCGAATTCCGGCGACGGGTGTAATGAATGCAGACTTTTTCGAAAAGGATAGGAGTATTAGTGTACTTAGTTGGGGGTCTTCAAGGGTGGGGAACTGAATGGTCTTAAGGTCCACGGACCACAAACCGTGAAACGCCAACAACGTTCTGCTAACAAACTCCGAATCCGATTCGACGGACGATTTCGTCCATCCATCTGCGTTACTAGCGAAGTGAATACGGTATCTGACCTTATGGGAGGCGGCATGGGACTTTGCGGGGCAACTGTTCTCCTGCCGTTCCCCCGTTGCGATCGTTCACATGGTTGCCGATAGCCATGAGCCTGCTACTTGAAGCGTTTTCAGGTGTGGATTGCGATGGATGTTCACGCGGCGGCGCGCAGCACGGCTGGTGCGCACGGTCTTACGGTGCGCAGATTACTCTCCTGGTGTTACTGAAACGTGGGAGCATGGATGATCACTCGACTGCTGGCATCCTGACGAGGGACGTCCATTCCTGTGCCTCTAAGGCAAGAACTGCATAAATCCTGGCCGCGTCCACTGGCGCCGTAAGATTTTCTTCTTAAGATGTAATAAGGGTTCTGTGGATTCCTTTGAGTCGGACAGCCCTTTTTGGGGGTCTGGCGGCGCGTTCGGGTGGACGGTTTCTCACAAATGTGGTTCTTAGGAAAAGAAGTGTCGTGGCAGAAGTTCCTTCCGACCAGGTTTCATACGACGAACGCTGCACCTTAAGTCAAGGTGGCGAAGAGGCTGTGGCGAAATTGTTTTCCAAATATCGCGGACAGTTTGAGAGGATGGTCAATTTTCGTCTGGACCGTCGCCTTTACGGACGTGTCGATGCAGGGGACGTGTTGCAGGAGGCGTATATTGAGGTAGCGCGTCGCATTGAGGACTTTCTACAACAGGAGACCGTGTCATTTTTTGTGTGGGCACGTCAACTGACCTGGCAGACATTATTGCAAACTCATCGCCTGCACCTTGGCGTGCAAAAACGGGATGCTGCGCGAGAAGTAGGTTTGCACGCGGATGCTCAGGCTCAGGGCACTTCGCTGTCGATTGCATCACGGCTTGCCGGAGCGATTACATCACCTAGTAACGCCGCGATCCGCGACGAGCAGATTGAAGGTTTGCGACGTGCGTTGGAAACGATGGAGGAAATGGACCGGGAAGTGCTGGCCCTACGGCATTTTGAACAACTTTCCAACAAGGAGGTTGCGGAAGTTCTTGGTATTCAAAAAACGGCTGCCAGCAACCGCTATGTCCGTGCACTCGAGCGACTGAAACAGATACTGGATGAAGTCACGGATGAGCAATCATGACCGACGATCGCGAAAGTGCCAGTGCTAAGTTGCGTTCTTTCGATGCCGTGGCAGACGAGTTTGCGGAACGCTGTCGGCGAGGCGAAGGTCCCACGGTTGCAGAGTACGCTGCTCAGTATCCTCACCTGGCAGACAAGATCCACCAGCTGTTTCCCTCCATTGCCATGATGGAACAGTTGGGGGACCAGCAACAAGCCGAACGGCGAGCCGCCTATGGAAAAACAGGTTGGTCTGATCCACCCCTCGATCGTGTTGGAGATTTTCAGATTGTGCGGGAGATCGGCCGAGGTGGTATGGGGATCGTGTTCGAAGCGGTGCAGGAATCTCTGGGACGCCGTGTGGCGGTGAAAATGCTTGCGCGACAGGCACTGCTGGACGAAAAACACGTACGCCGGTTTCGTCGAGAGGCCAAAACGGTAGCCAGTTTGCACCACACGAACATTGTACCCGTCTTCGGATGTGGTGAGTACGACGGGTATCACTACTACGTCATGCAATATATTCCCGGAGCCGGATTGGACGAGGTCTTGGCGGAACTTCGCAGCCAGACTGGATCTGCAACCAGCCAGACAGCGGGCCATGTTGCGGGTATCGTACGAGCGCTAAGGCAAGGAGCGTTTGCTCATTTCCGGAAGGTGGGATCGTCGAGCGAAATCGCGGGCTCACAGGATATTTCGGACGAGTCAGAAACGCTGGTTGGTGTTCACGGATCGGATGCAGGGGACATTGGGACGAACCCTAAAGTATTGTCTGCGTCCGCTGAAAGCGGCTCGGGCAAGGTTGCGTTCGGAAAGAACTATTGGGACAGCGTGGCTCGTATTGGCTTACAAGTGGCCGATGCGCTGCACTATGCTCACGCTCAAGGCAAACTTCACCGCGACGTCAAACCGGGTAATCTGTTGTTGGATATGGCGGGTGTTGTCTGGGTGGCCGACTTTGGACTGGCCAAGGCTTTGGAGCACGATGATGTTAGCCGAACTGGAGATGTCGTGGGTACTCTCCGGTACATGGCTCCAGAACAGTTTGCTGGTCAAGCAGACTTCCGGAGTGACATTTACAGTTTAGGGCTTACGCTCTACGAATTACTTACTTTGAAAGTTGTTTTCGAGGATAGTCGTCGTACACATTTGGTCGCCAGTAACGGGGCGCATCACATTTTGCCGCGTCTCACAGCCGTCAACGCTGCCATCCCATGTGATTTGGAAACGATTGTCATGAAGGCGTGCGCACACGATGCGTTGGATCGTTATCAAACAGCAGCTGAAATGGCAGCCGACTTGCAGAGGTATCTCGAAGACCTACCAATTCTTGCGAAACGTTCTTCGTTGTCGGAACGCTTTGTACGTTGGTGCCGTCGGAATCCAGTCGTTGGCAGTTTAGCTGGGGTCGCGGGTTTGCTGCTGATCCTGGTAGCCGCGTCGACCACGATCGGTTATGTGCGTACGAATGCTGCGTTGACGCGAGTTTCGGAAGAACGTGCCAAAGCCGAAGCGACATTAGGTGTTTCGTTAGAGGCACTCGACAAAATCTACGGCCGTTTTTCGCCGAACCGGCTGATCGAACCAACGCAACTAACGGTGGAAATCGAAGACGGTGAGTCCATGGCCGTTCCTGCGCAGCCGGTTCTTTCCCGAGAAACCGCTGCTTTACTCGAAGATATCCTGGAGTTTTACGACGAATTGTCGACACAAGACAGTGACAACGTGGAACTGAGGACCGAAGCGGCAAAAGCGAATCGTCGAGTAGGCGACATTCAACAGCGTTTAGGCGATTTCGATGCCGCCATCAGAGCTTATCAGCGGGCTGTCAAAACATACCAAGCCATGGTTCGTGATTCCGAAAAGCAAGACCCATATACGATTGAAATCGCTCACATCCACAACGAGATGGGAAATGTGTACCGATTGTGGCAACGTCCGGACGACGCTCGCAGATCGTACCGGACAGCTCTCGAATTGTTGCGGGCGGCAGAAACTGATAATGCGACTCCGGAAGCCTGGTTTGAACTAGCTCGCACTTATTACTTTTTGGCGAAACGTAATCTTCCAGGGCCCAATGCACGGCGCCATGGACCTCCGTCAGCTCGGCCAGGATGGCAAGGGAGTGGACCACCTCCTCACAGTCGGCCACTCAGAGGAAAAGGTTCGCGGAATAGGGATGGCCGTCTCGCGGTGCGCCATCGGCCTCCACCTCTTCCCGAAGCTTCCAGGTTGCCGGCAGAGAACATCCAACAACTTAACCACGCGATTACTCTTTTGACGAAGTTGCAAAAAGAGTCGTCGAACCACCCTGAATATCGCTACCTATTAGCGTTGTGCCATCGGGAACGAGAAGATCGAGGTGACACTGAAGGGGGCGAGACGGCGATTCGCATATTGACGGACCTAAGTCAGGAATATCCGTTGATCGCTGACTATCGGTATGAGTTGAGCGAAACGTTAGCTCGACTGAATTTGCGAGCTGTCGGTGACGATGAGTTTTTGCATACTCGAGAGAGGTTGCTGAAAGCGCTGGCATACGCAGACGCACTTGTCGAGGAACATCCGAATATTCCCGAGTACGCGCACAGTCGTGCCCACACCTCTCATAAGCTTAGTTACGTGTATTTGCGGATTGCCTGGCAGAGAGATCGGCAGTCGCGTCGTGCTAGTATTCGTGAGGCAGAAAAATATTGCCGTCAGGCTGTTGCCATTCAAGCTGAGATTGTCGAGCAGTCCGATCAGGCACCCACGCATCAGCTCTGGTTGGCCGAAATGCAAGAATCATTGGCCAAAGTATTGGAACAACAGGCGAAAATTCCTGAGGCACGGATGACCGTCGAGGCATCGATTGCCAGTCTCCACAAACTCCTTGAGGAGCATCCAGATTTTTACATCTCACATGGTTATCTAGCCAAACAATATCGGACGCTGATTCATATTCTGGAGCAACTTGACGAAGTCGAAGCGATTGCTGTAGCTCGTGAACAAGTGCGTATGCATCGGCAAAAGTTGCCGGTGGGCGGGCGAGTTCCACCGCGTGAAGAGGCGCCACGCTGAAAATTGTCAAACGGTATTCGTCGTGATTTTTGCTGGCTTAACGTCTTGCGCAACAGTTCGGCCAATGGCTCCTGGTTTGGACCAGAATCGAGCCCGCCTGCCAGTCGCTCGGACTTGGCGTTGTAGCTGGTGCGTCATCGGTGACAAAATCACACTGTTAAGGGAATTGGGTTGTACTTATCATCTTTTTGTCTTTATTCGTGAAATGGTGCAGGAAATAGATGTCCAGGCAACTACAATCCGTGCCGGCACCAATTGGAGCTAGTTTTGATGGAAGCATTACGCGTTGGATTCATCGGCTGTGGTAGTCATTCTGGCCTGCGACTTTACCCCGGATTAGAAGAAGCAGGGTTGGAATTGGTGGCAGTCTGTGATTTAGACCAGGAAAAGGCACGTTCGCGTGCTGCTCGCTATGGGGCTAAACATGTCTACGACGACTATGAGACGATGTGCCATGAGCAGCAGCTGGACGCCGTTCTGGTGGTTACGGGGCCTCGAGGACATTATGAACTGACCAAGGCTTTACTGGCTTTGGGGTATCACGTGTGGACCGAAAAACCGTGTGCGGAAACCTCGGCCCAAGCCGATGAATTAGTAGAATTGGCCGCAAAAGCTGGTCGAATCGTCCAGACAGGATTCAATTATCGTTACACGTTGGGGGTCCAACGTGCTGTAACCTTGATGGAACAACAGAGGTTTGCCGAACCGGCCACGGTGAGTGTCCGCTGGTGGTTGGGAGAATCAGACACAACGAAGTTCATGCAACACTACGTATGTCATGGTGTCGACCTGTTACACTATCTGACGCCCGGCGGATTGACACATGTTGATCCTGTTGACGGAATGCACGTCGAATACCAGCGCCAGGACGATTGCGACTGGTATGTGGCAACGCTTCGCGGAACCTCAGGTTGCATTGCCGTTTTGGAGTTAGGAGCGCACATGTCCGGCGAAGGCCTTTATTGTTCCGTCGATCTCATGTCCAAAGATGGTCTGCTTCGGGTCACCGATTTTACTCAGTTAGTCCATTACGATACGGCGCCGTGGGGGAATCTGAAAACACCGGGCTGCAAGGTGTTTGACGGTGACCATGTGTGGCGGACAGAACCCCTGTTGACGCGAGGCGGTGTTTGGCAAACGTTCGGCTACACCGAAGAGTTGCAGCGATTTCGTGAGGCCATCCAAGGTGTTCGAGAAGCAGAAGCCACTGTGCGTGAAGCGGCGTGGGGGATGCACGTCATGGACCAACTAATGGCAAAGGCACAGCATTGAGACTTGGTGCAACAATTCATCGGTTTTGTGGCTTGCGGATCGACGATCCATCAGCCTACTTGTCCGTCTGTCGTAAATTTGGTTTTCGAGCGGCCACCTGTCCCGATCATCAGTTGGGTGATTTAGCACAGTTGCGTGCTATTCGTAAGGATTTTTCGTTAGCTGATGTTGTCATTGCCGAGATCGGTGGTTGGGCGAATTGTCTCGACCCACGTACCGAAGAACGCCAACAAGCGATAGCTACGGTTGCGGAAGCCTTGGCTGTTGCCGATGAATTAGATGCCACTTGCTGTATCAATATCGCGGGGTCGTACAACACGAAGAGCATGTATGCTCCTCATCCCGATAATTTTAGTGACGATGCCTTTGATGCCGTCGTGCAATGGATACAACAGGTCCTACACGAGGTACGGCCACGTCGAGCGAAGTTGACGATCGAGGCGATGCCATGGACTCCGATTTGCACACCAGCGAAATACCAGAAGTTATGCGAAGCAGTAGATCATGCAGCATTTGCAGTGCATCTCGATCCGTTCAATTTCGTCACCGATGCCGAGGTGTATTTTCGTACGGGTGCACTGATCGACCATTGCTTCGATCTGTTTGGTGACCGAATCGTTGCCTGTCATGCCAAAGACATTTGGCAGCTTGATCCTAAAACGGTTCAGTTAACCGAAGTTCCACCAGGGAAGGGTATCTTCGATTACCGACAATTCGTCCGCCGAGCCCACCAATTGTCTCCGGAGATGCCGATGGTGTTAGAACATCTGGATACAGAATTAGAATACCAACAGGCAACGGAATTTGTGCGGACCGTAGCCGTCGAAGTCGGTGCATCATGCTGACCGACAGGCCATAAAAAAAACGGGGGCCTCTGACGTGCCAAAACTCATTGGCTTGCCGAATGGCCAGGGGCAAGGCAACCATCAGGCGTTAGTCATCAGAGGCCCCGCGGGCCAGCTAAATGGAAGCAGGTCAAATGAACGCTGCTGGGTTGATTCCCTTTGCACTCAGCGCGCCAAAATCAGCTAGTACCGTTGCTGTAGAACTATCTTAAATGACATAATGTGTTTGAAATTAAGAGGTTACTGACGCCAATAAAAATGCAATCCGTTTTTTGTCGATAAGCCAGTTGGCAACACTGATTTCCGCATTCTGCAACACAACATGGCATTAAGTGTGTTGATACGCAGTGCATACCCGCCATTAGGGGTGGTTGATTGCGGTCAACCGCAGGGCATGTCTTGAAATGAGACAATATTCTTAGGGATAACTTAAAGGCCGTAATTGTTTAGACTTATGGGGAAAATCCCCAATGGAGGCCCTTTGGCTAGTTGGCCAAGAAAGTCTTATTTGGCCGTTTCAATGTGAGACCGCCACGTTTCCTGCTGGAGAGAATGACCCATGACAGACCGTTCCGGTGATGATTCTCGTCGAGTTGAAAAGTTGGGCGCCGACCGGCGCTTGGTATGGATTGGTGTCAATCCAACGGCCGGTGCGGGAACTCGTGGTTTTCTGGTGGACGAGCTGACCAAGGAGTTGCAGGGTCGTGGCTTCGAAGTGGAGTCTACTTCTGACTTTGATCAGCTCGTCCCGGAATGCAATCAACGTTGGGCTCAGGGGGACTTGCGTGGGGTGATCTCTGCAGGAGGCGATGGCACCATTACTCGGATTGTCAACGAGTTGAATCCCGGAGTACCCGTAAGCGTCTTGCGTTTAGGAACTGAGAATTTGTTGGCAAAATACCTGGAGATTCCAGCGGATCCGATAGGATTGGCTGATCTCATTGAAGACGGATGGACCATTCCATTGGATGCTGGGAGCGCCAACGGACGGCTGTTTCTATTGATGTTAAGTTGCGGATTTGACGCGGATGTGGTCCAGCGTGCCCACGCCCAGCGAAAGGGCAACATTACGCATTTGCACTATGCCAAACCTATTCTGGATTCATTGCGTAACTATAGTTATCCCGAATTGGATTTGCAGGATCAACCGGACTGCGAATCTGACGCGTCAGAGTCTGAGAAGGTTGAATCCTCAGTGCCTGAGCGGGCTCGTTGGGTATTTGTAGTAAACCTTCCCCGATATGCTGGTGGGCTTCAACTGGTCCCCAACGCGGTCGGTACCGATGGAATGTTGGACGTGTGTACTTTTCTTGAGGGCAATTGGTGGAATGGTTTGCGGTACCTCGGTGGCGTGGTTTCTGGTTTGCATCAAAACTTGCCGGACTGTGAGACTTTTCGCACGTCAGGCTTACGTATTGAGGCCGACGGCGAGGTGCCTTATCAATTGGATGGGGATCCCGGAGGTATGTTGCCGGTCGACATCAAGGTTTTGCCGGCAAGAATCAAATGTATTGTCGGAGCAGACTGGCTGCGTCAGCATGGTCATAAACCTTCATCATGTTAATTAGATTGAGGCCAAACATTGAAGCGCATTGCACAAGTGGGAAACGTTACTGTTGGAACGGATCAGAGTCTGACGTTAATTGCCGGGCCGTGCGTTCTGGAGACGGAAGTGTTGACACTTCGGATCGCCGAACGTCTGCAGGAAATGACGAGTGGATTGGAGGTACAGCTTGTCTTTAAAGCGTCTTTTGATAAAGCGAATCGGACGAGTATCGAAAGTCACCGAGGAGTAGGATTAGAAGAAGGTTTGCGGATTCTCGAACGCGTAAAATCAGAACATGGATTGCCAGTGACGACAGACATTCACGAATCGCACCAGGCAGGTAGTGTTGGCGAGGTATGTGATTTGCTTCAGATTCCCGCCTTTTTGGCTCGCCAAACGGACTTGTTGGTGGCGGCTGCTGGTACGGGCCGGGCGGTCAACGTCAAGAAGGCTCAATTCATGTCGCCGGGAGACATGCAACATGTAGTGACCAAGCTGATCAAGTCGGGGTGCCAGAACATCATGTTAACAGAACGTGGATCTTTTTTTGGCTACGGTCGCTTGGTGAACGACATGCGAGCGATTCCGCAGATGCAGCAGCTGGGCGTGCCCGTTGTATTCGACGCCACACATAGTGTACAAGAGCCGGGAGGTTTAGGAGGTGCCACGGGGGGAAATCGAGCCATGGTTGAGCCACTTGCTCGTGCTGCCACGGCCATGGGGGTCGACGGTCTGTTTTTCGAGACGCATCCAGAGCCAGATACGTCGCCTAGCGACGGACCCAATATGGTTCCTTTGGATGAGTTTTCGGCGCTGGTCCACCGCTTACTCGTGTTACACGAGGCCGTAGGGAAGATTTCATGAACGGAAGAGAAAAGACGACGTTGATCAACGCTCAATGTTCTACATTTCGGCAGCTACTTTCGTTGATGCTGCTGATCTGTCTGGTGCTTGGCTGTAAGCCAAATGTCAATTCTACCATTCACAATGTGAAGCCCATGCCTCGTTTGAGCAACTCGGGGCGAGATGAATTAAATACCGCGATTGAGCTGTTGGAAACGATGGACCAGTACGATCCTTTCGCGGCCCAGCGACAAGCATTTTTGGAAGTCAATCGTTGGATCGTTCGACAACCTGAACCAGACGATTGGGGCCTGGATCCCATGACAAAGCAATTGCCTTCGTACTTGGCGAGGGTATTGCGCCAGTCTGGTCCTGCCAACTTGCGTTTTCAAAACCAAGATATTTCATATTTACAGACTCACATTCTCTTGCGAGATATTGCTCGTGTGATTGATGAGCGAGTGCCCGCAGACCCTTTGGTCGAGCAATGGATTTCGAAAGATAGTTCGTTGAAGGATGAGCAACGGCGAGACTTGTCGTTGGCCGCCCGCTTATTTGATTGGACGGTTCGGTCGATTCAGTTGTCAGAATCGCGCCCGTTGATACGTCGCCGCAGACCGTCTCTTGGACCACAGCCTCAATCCGCGAATGGCCAGCAGGTCGAAGAGCCAAAGGCTCCTCCGCCACTACGTGTGGGGCCGGGGGAAATGTTCCACCCGTCCGAGACGCTGCTGAAAGGACATGGAGACATGATGGATCGCGCACGAGTCTTCATCTTGCTTGCGCGGCAGCATGGGGTGGATGTTGTACTCCTCGCTCGAGAAGACACCAATTTTATAGAATCGACGCCTTGGGCTTGTGCAGCCGTCATCGGGTCCCATTTGTATCTGTTCGACACGACCTTGGGATTGCCAATTCCTCGTGCTGACGGTGATGGCATCGCCACGTTGGCTCACGTCGTCGCAAATCCCGAGGCGTTAAGGCGACTTGGCACCCCCGAGGAACCGTATCCTGTTTTGGCCGGTACCGTACGGCGCGTCACGGTTCAATTGGAAGCGGCTCCTCAAGCACTGTCAAAACGCATGTGGCTTGTCGAGCGACGTATGGCCGGTTCTCGCAAGATGATCTTGACGGCACAACCCAGTCAACTGGCCAAGCGTTTGGAAGATTTTGCGGGTGTGGAGAACGTCGAGATCTTGCAAGTGCCCTATGTTACTATTCGTTTTCGTAACGCTTTGGGTGCAAAGATGAAGCAGGACAAAAAAACGAATAATCCTATTGCACGCGAGCTGTTGGTCGTACAAGGAATGCCTCCGTTATTTCAGGCGAGACTGCATCAGTTCCGGGGACAAGTCGGCGATCAGGGCGACCAGGCAGGTGCCAAATCGTTATATCTTTCGTGCCGCCCACCGAATGAATCTTTAAAACAATTGGAAACACCGGAAAACAAGTTTCGCTTGCAGGTGGTGAGAGCTGGCAAGCAATGTGCCAGTTATTGGATAGGACTGTTAACGTACGATAACACTGAATTTTCGGTAGCTAAGGAGTGGCTTGATCAGCGAACCCTTTCTACGAGCCCCCAAGGTCCGTGGGCGCACGGTGCTCGTTATAACCTAGCGAGAACGTGTGAAATGTTGCAGGAGCCGGAGCAGGCAATGACCCTTTACCAGGCCGACGATTCGCCGCAACGCCTAGGCAATCGTTTTCGCGCTATGCTGCTCAATGAAGCCAATTAGGCTGCTCGGTCTGCGCCCGGAATGGTTTTTCCTTGTAGCTGATAAACATATCGCAATACTTCGGCGACTGCCGCGAATTGGGCAGTGGGAATGGGATGCCCCGGTTCCACTTGTTTGTAGAGTGCCCGAGCCAATGTTTTACGTTCCACGATGGGGATGTTTGCTGCGCGCGCCAAGCCACGGATGCGTTTTGCCAATACACCAGCACCTTTTGCAACGACAATGGGTGCCGCCATGGTTTCTGGATTGTATTGGATGGCAACAGATAGTTCGGTTGGGTTGGTGACCACGACGTTTGCCTGAGGGACGACGGAGCCCAAACGATTCATATACAATTGACGCTGTACCTGTTTTCTTCTCGCCATGATGTGAGGATCACCCTGGAGGCTCTTGAGTTCTTCTCGCATTTCCTGTGTGGTCATGCGTAAATCCTGTTCGTGTTTCCAGCGTTGAAACAGGAAGTCTAAGATTGCCAGTAGTAAAAGTGCCGCCGCAATCTTCATGGTAGTCCAGAAGGTGATAGAAAAGATCGTTTGAATAAGTTCACCAACTGCTAAGCCACTCAATCCTAGCAGCATTTCACGGTCTAACCACAAGCTCCACAAGGCTACCGCCGTGACCACTCCTACTTTGAAGATCCCGAACGAGAATCGCACGAAGGTTGGCAAGGAAAATAGACGTTGCAGTCCACGTATGGGATCGACTCTGGAAAGGTCCATGGCCAATTTGCGGGGCACGAACAACAGGCCGACTTGTGCGATCTGTGTCATTATGGCGACCACGAGCAGCAGCAGAAATAGAGGTACTACGGCCTTTGCGACTTCGATGGTGGCGAATTGGAATTCGGCTAACGCTGTGTTGGGGTCAGTTCCCAATGGAGAGGCGCCCCCCAGCTGTCGGCGGGCATACCGGCCTAGGAAGTCGGCCAAACCACGCCCAGAATACGCCACGACCAAGGCGGCGACGACCAACAAGATAGCAGAAGCTAAATCTTGGCTCTTGGCAACCTGTCCTTCCTCGCGCGCCCGCTGGCGTTTTAAGGGGGACGCTTCATGTGATTTTTCGCCAAAGGATTCGGGCATTCGGCTCGACCGTTATCGTTTTTTTTGGAAACCCAGTGTGCGGTGAGTTGCTTGGATGAACAGTATTCCTTGAGGCCAACTTACGGGAGGTTATGTATTTTGAAGAAAAGCATTTAATACGCTTTGAATCGTTGGTTCGACTTCCTGTTGAAACATCCAGATGATGGTTCCCAGCGACAATGAGATTGTGCCAATGAGTACGACTGTGTTGACACTGAATCCGACTGCCAGCACGTTCAGTTGAGGCAAAGT
>JAKVBZ010000103.1 GCA_022448645.1 Pirellulaceae bacterium | reverse complement strand
TGAATAACGCGGGTATTTTTGAATTTGTGTCGCACGATCAGCTTACGTTGGACCTGTGGCAAAAGACACTTGATACCAACCTGACTGGCGCTTTCAACACGATCTGGGCTGTCAAGCCAAGCATGTTAGAGCGTGGTTACGGTCGGATTGTCAATGTGTCTTCGATTGGTGGTATTCGGGCTCGGCCCAAGAGTATCGCTTACGGTGCCTCAAAGGCAGGGCTGATTATGTTAACTAAGGGTGTCGCAGAAGCACTCGCACCTCACAACATACGCGTCAACTGTCTGGCACCTGGGCTCACCGACACTGATTTGCCTCGGCAAGTGGCTGGTCCTGAGGTCATTGTCGAGCTGATTGACGCCACACCCATGAAACGCATCGGTCAACCAGAAGATGCAGCCAACGCGGTCCATTTCTTATTGTCAGATGAGTCTTCGTTCATGACCGGACAGACGATCGTCGCCAGCGGTGGACGTGTGTTGCTGCCGTAACGACAAGTGGCCTTTGGCTGTCCTGTGCCGGTGCCTTCGGTTGAACCGCCAGCGATTGGACTGATGAGTCTATAGAGGCTCGCCGTCTGAGAGACCGTAGTACTTGCGCACGGCGTCAAGAGCGACTGTCGTGTACGCACCTTCCATGTATACCGTGATGGCATGTTTGGAACAGAGTTCAAACAATTGGCGGACTTGAGGGCGTAGCCGTTGCTTTTCTTCTTCATCTAACGGCATCAGTTCTTTTTCGAGGGTCGTGTCTTTCAAGATAATCACCCGCCGAGGAGCTTCGATGGCGTTCCAGAAAACAGGTTCTAGCGCTAGTCGTAAAGCCGTCACGGAGACTTTTTCCACCCGGTTCCGAATCTCGTCGTCGTCGGCCAAGGCCATCGCCTCCGCGAATAACTTCACGCCTTGATCGCCTAATTCTTGGTCCATACCACAACTGATCGGCGTAAAGTTGATGTTCGTGTGTTTTCCGGAAGTCACTGCTTGATCGTGCACCAGATCGATCCAACGCCGGATCGGTTTAGCCGATTGGCGGTAATAAAGTTGCAAGAATTCGTCAATCAGCACGTCAATATCCTGCGAGGGATCCCAAATGAGAGACGTTGTGACGTAGGCTCGTAGATCGCTGAATTCTGCATTCTGGGCTGGACCTTGCATAAAGATGCCTTGTCCATGACCGCGTTGAAAGGCCTGAATGTGGGAGCCGAGCGCGCGAAGATTGGGGGCCAGGTACAAATAGTCGCGAGGATTCAGATCGTAATGCCAAAACAACAGGTTCTGGCAGGATTCTCCCCATCCACGAAGGTAGGATCCGGTCTGGGAGTTGACGGGACAATCTGCGTCGTCGAAGGCATGCATCACACAAGCGTGATACATCGCGAGTTGCACTTTTACATTGGGTAGCGTTTTTGTTTTGCGGGGTGGCATCATGGAATAGGAGTAAGCCTCGGTGCCTACAAATAAGTCCGGACGTTCGTCCGCCACATGCTCTGCTACGTAGTTGACAAAGTCGATGATCACAGCCGATGGCGGACCGTTGACGGGAATGAAACTAAGTCCCATTGGCGTTTCTTGAGGCACAGGTACTTCACCTGGCTCGTCACCTTCACGCTGGATCTGAGCACAATTTTCGCACTCACAACCACCGGGTGCGTCGTTTTGAGCTAAGGGGATGGTGTCGCCGGTTCGATAGTGGGGCAGGCTCTTCATGACCCGCTCAAGTACAAGTTCCCGGACCAAAGGATGAGATAAACAAGGTTGAAGTGGGCGTCGCTCGCCTTGGTAAAGGCAAAAGCATTCGGGGTGTTCGTCAAAGGAGACGCCATCGAGTTGAAAATTATTGTGCAGGTAGACTCCGCCGATGGCTTCACCGCCGAACCGTTCACCGAAACGGGATTCTTGACGCGCGTTGTAGCCAGATGCGTTTTGTCGGCGCCGGACACCAAACTCAAGATCCGTCATAACTTCCTGCTTCAGATACATGCGATAAGCGAAAGGCGGATGGTACGAGCGGTCCACCGGCTCGATGAGTAGCGATGATTTTATCGTTGGGATGTGTGTGACCTGGGCAGTTAGAAAACGAATTCCAAGGTAGTCTTCCAGAAAGGTGTAAACGCCATACAAGGTGCCACGTGTTGCCCCCCCTGCAATAACAATGTTGTTGTCACCAACGACAATACGTAAATCTTCGGGGCCCATGTCTGTTGTGGCGAAACCAACGGAACTGGCTCGCATGGCTGGCCCGGAGCCAATAAATATGTGCCGCACTGGTTGTTTTGTCTGATGAACGATGGGCAGTTTTCTACCTGTCGCTTGGTCGAGAAACTTTTGGAATTCTTCTGCCGCATACTTCTCACTGGGAATCGCGTCTGCCGCCACGACAATATTCCAGTCGTCCAGGTCAGCTAAATCAATGCACAGGGCTGTGTGCGTGAAGATGGTAATGATGGCGGTAAAAATAGAAATGCGCGTGACAAGCATGAAGTGCCTCAATCAAGTATGAACTCGATGAAATGGATTGCTGTGTTTTCAGATTTTAAACTGTAGATCCCATTAGTTCAAACACATGTAGCACACTCGTTGCATTCAACGTTCATTGGGGTCTTGCAAGGTCCATTTGATGAGAAACGAATACAGGCACTGCTTTGAAGTTGTCCTGACGATTTTTCTCCTGGAAACTGGCAAGCCGATGCGTCAGCAAGGGACCAAGCCAAGGGTATGATTTCCCTCGCGGATGCACCGGGTCACCAAAAATCACGAGGTGGATGTATGCGATGAGGGGCCCAGGCTACAAAGATTGCCTAGCGCCACAATGGTCTGAGCAGCAGACACGACTGCTAGCATGGCTATTTGTTTGGCGTTTATAGCGTGTGAGGTAAATGTGGAGGAAAAGTGTACAAGTTGGGGGAGAATTTGTGTTGAGTTAATACCGTTGATTGTTCCAAAATGGTGTTGCCACGTTTGTCTCGGGCGGAAGCGACACGTAGTCTAAGCGTGGCCCACGGCTGACATTGTCATACACGGAAGACAAGCCAGGCAACTGCATGAATGTCACGGACGATGAACTCGTAAAGCGATGTCAGCAGGAGCTGCCATATCGAACAGATTCGTTCGAGCAGATCCTCCGTCGATATGAAACGCTCGTATTCAACGCATGCGTTCGCTATCTTCACAACCCAGAAGAAGCTGAAGAAGCTTCTCAGGATGTTTTCTTACGTGTCTTTCATGCACTGCCAAAGTTTCGCTTTGAGGCTTCTTTTAAATCGTGGCTTTATCGAATCGTGACGAATGTCTGTGCCACTAAGTACAAACGATCCAAATCCCAACAAACAAAGTTCCCCACGGAACGAGATGTGATTTTGGAAGAAGTGGCTGCCGAAGCGGAGGTAGGACTGCTGCCGATTGGTGGAATTTTGGCGGATGCATTGGATTTAATGACGGTCGAAGATCGCCACATACTCTATTTGCGACACATTGCGGAACTGTCCTTCGAGGATTTGGCTGCCTCTTTGGAACTGAAGCTGAGTGCGGCCAAAATGCGCTTATACCGGGCCGAAAAACGGCTTACCGATGCCTACCAGATTTCTCGTGCGGGTAAAACATCGCCGTAGTCGAGTGGGCAAAAAGAGGATTTTGGGATTTTTTTTTCGCCGTGTGACTTTTGGGGGTCTCGGGGAAGTCAAAACCTATAGACGGCACGGATAGGCCGTAATTTCACACGGAATCACGGATAGGGAGAAGAGATTCGTCATGCGTGATACGAACGCCACTTCGGACACTCGGTCTGAAGAGCGAATTCGACTTATCGTCCAGCGCGCGCGTGGAGAAGTCGGAATTCGCGATTTATTGAGGTTTTGTATCGTAGTTTTCTGGACGGGTCTATTACTCCTGGGAGCCGTGTGTTCAACATGGCCTGTTCCCACGAACAGGCAGACTCGTTCGCGCCGCACCTGAGTATTTAACAAAGGTTGCGTAGCGACAAATCTGAAAGGAATAGCAATATGTATTTATTCGCACAAGCCAACTCAGTAACCGATGGTGCAGCAAAAGTTACAGAATGGTCAGCTCAATTAAAAGACTCCGTAGTCGGTTCTGTTTCAGAGCTGACAACCACCATTGCGGGTTTTCTTCCCAGCCTCATTGGTGCCCTCATCATTTTGGTTTTGGGATACTTCGTTTCCAAACTTCTACAGCGCGTTGCTTGTGGATTGCTACGGCAATTACAGTTTGACACTGCCAGTGAAAAAGCGGGACTTTCTGCGTCTCTGGATAGTGTTGGTGTCAAGCTCACCCCATCCGACGTGGTTGGTAAGCTTGTTTTTTGGCTGATCATGCTAGTCACTCTGATTTCAGCTGCCGATGCATTGGGTTTGGAAAACGTTTCGCATACGATCGACTCGTTCGTAAATTATCTGCCTAACGTGATTGGTGCCGCACTCATCGTGGTCATTGGATTGATGTTGTCGAGCTTCGTTAAGAAGCTTTTAGAAGGCGCGGCAGACCGGATTGGGATCGAATATGCCAAGCCCGTGTCGCAGCTCGTCTACGGCATTCTGATTGTTGTAGTCGGTGCTTTGGCGATTGGTCAGCTTCAGATTGAGACAGAGTTGCTGAATCGCGTCATCGAAATCGTACTTATCGCTTTCGGTGCTGCATTGGCGATTTCCGTCGGCTTCGGGACTCGTGACACAGCCCGTAACGTCGTTTCCGGCGTTTATGCACGGGAATCCTACGAGAATGGCGCCCGGCTGATCATTGGAGATGACCAAGGAGCAGTGGATTACGTCGGTACTGTCAATACGAAGGTCAACATGGCCGACGGTACAGCACTTTTTATTCCCAACGGACAGCTGTTGGAAATGACTGTGAAGCGACAAGGCTAGAGAAACGACAAGTTTCCTAGGGTGATGACACCGGGCCTGACACGGGCCCGGTGTTTTTTTATACCCTCAGTTCATTTATCTGTTGGCAACGGTGTAACGGGATTCGATCAAAATGAAGACACCGTGTGCCCGACCTCATCACATCGGCAAGAGCCATGAACCGGGCAGCCATTCCCATCACCATCCAGCCACTTTCTCGCGCCCAGCCTTTGAGATGTTTTAACGGAAGCTAAAAACCTGCCCGCGCCGAAACCACCGCCTACATACAGGATGGCTACCAAGAGTGGCTGAGGTCCCATGCAGTGTCTTTCCTTGACTATCAGGTCCAAGTAACATATCGCTGCCAGAAGTTGTCTCACTAGGAACCATGTTGCAGCGCACACTTTGTGTGTGGTCAAAGGATGCCAAGCTTTTACGGAAGGGCCTGATTACGTGTCATCTCGATCTGACCGGCCAAATATCCTGTTATTAATTAGCGACAATCAGCGTCTAGACACACTGGGAGTGTTAGGCCAGACAGCTTGTCGGACTCCTACCTGGGATCGTATTGCAGCTGAAGGTGTTTTGTTGGAACAGTTGCGCACGACCAGCCCCATTTGTTCACCCGCACGTGCGTCCTTGATGACTGGCATGCAACCGCATCAGGCGGGTATGCCAACCGTGGCTTTTGCATATGCCGAAAAGAATGACGGTAGTGGGGGTGATCAGTCTGTCGAAATAAACATCCCACCCATTTCGCACTTTTTGAGGCAGGAAGGATACCACACTGCCTACACGGGCAAATGGCATTTAGGCGAGACAAGTATTCGGCAGTCGTTCGATCTGGCATCCGCATGCGATCAAGCCGAACGCGATTACACCGAATGGTGCCGCTTTCAGGGTGTACCCGACGGATTCGTGTTCCACGACCCGGAACGTAGTAAACCTTTTCGGTCTCGGCACGAGCCAGGTATGAGCCTGCCGACAACAGCGATCTTGGATATTCCGGAAGACAAAGAACACAACCGTTGGATACTGGGACATGCATTGGAACAATTTGCTTTACGCCAAACCAATGCACCCTATTTTGCCTGCCTTAGTCTAGAAGGACCTCACCCACCACTCATGGTGCCTGAACGGTACTACAACATGTACGATCCTCAGTTGATCGAACCACCTACCAATTGGGGACCCGCTGACGGCGAACCGGATTTTTTAGATGGCTGTTACTATCGCAAGCTGCGCAACGAGTTTGGGAATGACTTTGATTCTTGGCGCAAATCAATTGCTGTGTATTGGGGCTATGCAACCTACATTGATTCATTATTCGAACAGCTGATCGCCCGTTGGGAAGAGGTTGGTTTATTGGACAATACTTTGTTGGTGATGGTATCCGATCACGGCGACATGCTAGGACAACATGAACTGAGCCAAAAAATGTGTCCCTACGAAGAAGCGGTGCGGGTACCCTGTGTGCTGCGCTGGCCGGGCGTCATTCCTCAGGGAACTCGCTGTCAACTGGATGTCAGTCACACGGATATTGCCGCCACGCTGTTGGCTGCTGCCGGGATGGATGTCGATTCGATGCAGTTAGAAGGTGAAAACCTGCTGCCATATCTGCAGGGCAAACAGCAGCCGTCTAACTCACGTGACTGCTTCGTCCAGTACAACATGTCCCCGTTTCAGGCTGAATGGCAGGGAGTCGAAAACTGGCGAGTGCTGGTGCGTCGTCCATGGAAATATGTTTTGCACGAAAACAATGCTGTCGAGTTGTACCATTTGGTAGACGATCCGGGAGAGATGAAAAATCTTTCTGGCAACTCAGGCATCGTTGATACAGAAACTGAGCTACGGAATGGATTGTTGGCATGGGCTCGCCGGACAACCGATCCGTTTGTAGTAAGGTTGCAGCAAACTCACGAATCCTGATTAACTGCTGGCAGCTTGGGCCTCCGATCTCAGCCGAAGAGGTGTTGCCACAGGATGGTGGCCGAAAATATTTTCACCGGCAGATCTTGGTGCTTGCGAAACAGGATTGTGGGCTTCCTTGTGCCGCTCAAAATGCGCTGTGGCTATTTCCTGGCGACGTGCAGTTCCGTTATATGGACTTGTACTTCTCGTACGTCCGACATAAAAGGGACGCCCTGCGACTCCGTTTCATGCCGAAAGGCATCCATCGACTCAGTTGAAAACAAGAGTCCGCCGGCTTCTTCAGCTCGTTGCCTGGCCTGCCATTTTCGCATTCCACTCAAGCGTGCCGATCCGTTTCCGTCCAGCAAAGCTTCAGCCATCGCAGCCACATTTTCGGCTCGCGATCTTGCATGCGGAAACGCCAGGGCATTGAACAGGTTTAGATTCAAACAGAAATGGACGAATGAACAGGTGACAGGTTCGCCAGCTGGAGTGTCGTTGGGCGGAGCAGATCGGAACCTAGGATCGCCAGCGCCAATCTGTGCGGCCAACAACTCGATCAACATCCCCAGGGTATTACCTATAGAACCAGCCGGCAGAAGAGATGCTGCTTCGTCAGCATGGGTGGTTTTTTGGCCATGTTTGTCGACAACACAACCTGTGGGTAGCGGGCTACCGTCGAGAAGGCTGCGCTGCACTTCTCCCCAACTCACTGCACCAATGCCGGCGTCCCACAGGAAAAAAGGACAGTCAGGTGAGTGGCTTTCCAAGGCAATACTGACGGCGTTGCATCCCATTCGTGGTTCGTTGCCGCCTATCGGAGTAACGATAGGAATGGCTCCCTGGCAGATATTCCCGCTTAGAAACCCGTCTTGCATGAACTGTAATGCATAGGCGCCGCCCCACCCGTAATGATTGGTGTTGCGGACACAGACAATACCGACGCCCGCACGTGAAGCGAGCTCATGGGCGCGTTGCTGCGCCAAGTGGGCTACAGCGGGCCCCAGTTTAAGATGGGCGTCCCATACCTCTAGGGCGTCAGCGTTTACTATGACTTCGTGTTCTACCGCCGGCTGACACGATTGACTGCGGCGAAATTCGTCGTCCAGAAGGTGAAGCAGTTTACGAGCTCCATGAGTCTCGACCGCATACAGGGCGGCCGTCGTGGCAAAGGTCGTCGCCAATTGTGCTTCGGTGTCGTCGAATCCCCGCGCGGACAAAACCTGCTCGAACCAACGCTGGAATTCGTCCTCTGCAACCAGAAATCGGCGCTGGCCAACTGCATGCGACATGAAACGCAACCCTTACTCCGTTAATCTTTGAGCATTTCGTCTGTGGACAAAAATACTTCATGGACGTCCAGCACACTGGGCCCGCGAAACATTTCTTTGGGTGGCCTATTGGCGTGTGCTTCAGCAAACGATTCACTTTTTGTCCAGGCAACGAAATCATCCATGGAACGCCACCAAGTCTTCACTTCGTAATACCCTTCGGCACCATCATCGTCGAGAAACCGACCACAATCATGGTCGAATGTGACAGGGCGCGGCCGGTGAACTTCGTTTCGAATGAAACCAGGCGATTGATCTACCAGATGAACCCGATTTCGAAATCTGTCTTCGAAATCGATTTCGTGGCCTTTCGCCACAGGAATGCGATTAGTGACCACGATCATGTGATTCAGAACCTCCGTGCTCAGGCGATGAGATCATGCACGACACGGCCATGGACGTCTGTCAAGCGAAAATCACGTCCTGCGAAATGGTATGTGAGTTGCTCATGATCAAAGCCCAAAAGGTACAAGATGGTAGCCTGTAGGTCGTGTACGGAAACCCGATTTTCGACAGCTTGAAATCCAAATTCATCCGTGGCACCGTAGACCAATCCACGACGAATGCCTCCACCAGCCATCCATAACGTAAAGCCCCAGTGGTTGTGGTCTCGTCCATTGGTTGCTCCACCCCCACTAGTGCGCATTTCTACCGAAGGCGTTCGGCCGAACTCGCCACTACAAACAATCAATGTGTCTTCCAGCAGTCCCCGCTGCTTCAAGTCCATAATCAAAGCGGCCAATCCTTGATCACATTCCGCAGCCAAGGTTCGATGTTTCTCGATATCGGTATGACTGTCCCATGGTTGAGGCGATCCGTGCCACATTTGTACGAAACGTACTCCCCGTTCCACGAGACGACGTGCGATCAGTAGTTGGCGATTTTGCACGCCTTCTCCGTACATGCTCAGGATGTGTTCCGGTTCTTGCTGGATATCAAAAGCATCCGTTGCTTCCAACTGCATTCGGTACGCTAACTCAAACCCTTGAATCCGAGATTCCAGGGCTTGTTCGCGGTGTCGTGCTTCGAGGTGCCGCTGGTTTAAGGCTTGTAGCAGATCAAGCTGGTCCCGCTGTTCGGGCAATTTTAGATGTTTGTTACGAAGATGCTGGATGATCTTTTGAGGATCGATTTCATTGGTGTGGACCAGCGTTCCTTGATAGATTCCAGGTAAAAATGCGCTGCGCCAATTGTCGGCACCGGCCACAGGGCGACCGCTGGGACAAAGAACTACAAAGCCCGGTAGATTATTGTTCTCGGTACCCATCCCGTAGTTGATCCAGGATCCAATACTGGGTCGCACCAATCGTTGATCACCACAGTTCATCAACATCAGTGATAATTCGTGGTTTGACAGTTGTGCGTACATCGAACGCACGACTGTCATTTCGTCTACGCACTGGGACAGGTGGGGAAAGATCTCACTCACTTCGGTCCCGGACTCGCCGTGCTTGGCGAAGCGAAATGGCGAACCTAAGGCAGAACCCGTTCGACGTTCGGTCTGCAAGTTTGCAAAGGGAAGCATTTCGCCAGACCGTTTGGTCAACTCAGGCTTCGGGTCGAACGTATCGACCTGCGACATCCCTCCATTGAGATAGATATGGATGACATGTTTAGCTCGCGATGGAACATGGGGCGGCTTGGCGGCGGTGGGCAAAATACCTGTTGCGCCTAGAGCTTGTCCAGATAGATGTTCTTGCCCAATGACATCCGCTAATGCGAGTGTACCGAACCCCATGCCGGTTCGTCGTAATAGATCACGACGGGAAAATAACGGGACGATTTGTTCTTCGCGTGGCATATTAGTCGACAAAGATAAATTCGTTGGAAGCCAACAATACTTGGGCAAACCTCACCCAGGCTGAAGGCTCCGCATCGGGAGGTTGATTTTCAATATAACGCAGGGCCAATGACAATTCATCGTCATCTGGGTTCCGGGCGTAGGCGCGCTGGTACAACTGTCGCACTCGTGTGGCTGAATCCGGTTTGTGTTCTACGGTTGCGTCGGCCAAAAAAGTTGCTTGCTCCATCACAAATTCCGAATTCAAGGCGAATAGGGCTTGTTGCGGGACGTTGGTATTAGGCCGTTCGGCCGTACAGGAACTGGGGTCTGCCATGTCGAACGTACCGAACAGGGGTGGGATCACATCTCGGTTGATGAACCCGTACACGGTTCGGCGAGGTACCGTAGGGGTTGCGAACAAATCGATCGGACGGCCCCCCATCGAAACGTCTAAAACCCCCGAGACAGCTAGCATTGAATCGCGCATCGCTTCGAGTTCCAAGCGTTGAGGGGCCATGCGCCACAACAAGCGGTTTTCCGGATCTATCTGGCTTGCTTCTAGCTGATTCGACGAGTCATCAGTATATGGCCGGACGGAAGCCTGCTGGTAGGTCGCGGTCAGCATCATGATTTTGTGTAAGTGTTTTAGCGACCAGCCATCTTCAACAAACTGTGTCGCCAGATAGTCAAGCAAATCGGGATGAGTGGGTGATTCTCCACGTTTGCCAAAATCGCCAGGCGTGCGAACCAGTCCGTGGCCAAAATGGTGCTGCCAAACCCAGTTGACGAATACTCGACTGGTCAGGGGATTGTCTGGATGCACGACTGCCTGAGCTAGTTCCAGCCGTCGTTTACCGTCGGTGAATGGTTTACGTTCGCCGTGGCTTAACAGTGCCAAAAATCTTGCCTGGACCACTTCACCGCGGTCTATGGGATTGCCACGCACAAAAACGTGTTGGGGCCTTGGAGTCTCCTGTTCATACAGTACCATCGCGCGAGGTGGCGAAGCGGCCGACTTGAGCAGGAAGTTATGTATGTCCGTACGAAATCTTGTGATCCTGCTTCGATACGAGCGATTGAACTCGATTTCGACCGATGGATACGTAAAGGTGGTTGGCGTTCCGGTTCCGTACAAATGTTGCCTCAGTTGGCGATCGACTGCGCTGAAAAAGAATTGATGCTGCGGGGCGAAATCGGCAACGGCCTCCATGCCAACCGTCGCTTCGAGCGATGCGTCCAACATTCCTTGAAGCCACTCTTTTTGTACCGTGGCGAACAGATCACCGTAAGCTGTCGCCACGTCTAACATCGATTTCAAGGGCTGTGTCTCCATGGCATCCAAGACACGTGGATTCCATCGAGGAGCTGTCGCGGTATGGGCGTGATATTTCTGAGGATCGGCACCATCCTCTCCGTTCTCAGCTCGCATGCCTGCCAGAATCGCGGCGCTTCCTTGCTCGAAATCCTTATCAGCCAAATTCAAGCAACGTTGCCAAACGCCAAACACTGGATCCTCTGATGGAACCGTTTGCTCTAAATATTCGCGCCAGCGTTCCAGAAGATTGGGCCGAAGATCTTCGGTGCGAAACGACAAGAATTTAGCACTGAGGTCCTGCTCGGGAGTACCCAAAGCCAGTTCTCGGAGATACATCCCGACTTGCATCCTCCAACGATTTTGTGTGATCGACAAATGGTCGCGCAGTGCGTTGTCGCGGTTGGCCTTGAGGTGTTGTAGTCGCCGCTGAAACTCGCGAAATTCGTCGCTATCTTCGGGTACCTGTAGATACGGCAGGTCCTCGGGAGGTTCACTGCCAGCAAACACCGCATAAAGGGAATAGTAATCTTCAATGGGGATCGCATCGTACTTATGGTCATGACACCGAGCACAGGCCACATTCAATCCCATGAGGCCTCGGGTGACGACGTCGATTCGATCATCAATCGTGTCGTGATGATTGCGGTACTGACGGCCCACAGTCAGAAAACCCAAGGCAGCTAATGCTTCGGTCTGCCCACCCAGGTCCAATTGGTCAGCGGCAATTTGCTCCAATACGAAACGATCGTACGGAACGTCTCGGTTGATGGCGTCGATCACATAGTCGCGATAGGTATACGAAAAGGGAAACAGCACGATACCCAACGGTGCGCCTCCATGGGTATCTGCATAACGAGCCAGATCGAGCCAATGTCGCCCCCACCGCTCACCGTAACGATCTGATTCAAGCAGCCGGTTCACGACCGTGGCAAACGCACCGGACGATTCGTCTGCTAAAAATGCCTGAACTTCTGCAAAGGTCGGCGGTAGACCGGTTAAATCAAAAGTGGCGCGTCGAATCAGGGTCCGCTTGTCAGCCGGCGGACAGAATTCAAGACCGGCATGTCGCAATCGTGCCAGAATGAAGTGATCGATGTCAGACGAACTAGCAGGCGGATCGTCCAAACTGGGAACCGTGGGTTTGACGATGGGACGATACGCCCAATGCTCGTTGCGAGCCTTGCCGTAGATATCCTCATTGGCGGACACGACTGAGCTGTGCGGCCACAGGAGACTCAGCGCCCACATGAAGCAAAGGCGAATCCAATAACGGTCTTTCACATTCATGTCTCTATTCTAACATTCACAATGGCAACTTTGAACACTGAGTGTGCTCAATTCCACTTGGTTAGGGTGCCTCTGATGTTGCCTGCAAAAAGTGCATGATAAATGGGGTTCGATCTTCCACGTCATGAGTCCGAACGCATAGCAGCCAGCCTTTGATCCACCACAGGTAGTTTTGCTTCAAGTGGGTGGACGAAACATAAAGACGGTCTCCGATTTGCGTCTTCACATTGAATCCACCGGTTTGGTTTTCATGCAGATGGTCGATACGACCAAATAAGGCTTCCTTTTCGAGTTCAGTGGCCGCGTAGAGATATACATCGATTTGGCTATCGCCTGATTGGTAGGTCGCATGATTGCCTTTAAGATCGAAGTTGAGCGCCGGTATCTGTGCGTCGGTGTCATGTGCGATTAGTTCATATTGGCCGACGATGCGCGGAAAAAAATCATCCCAAACGATAGACTCGTTGGGTGGCTGCCAGTTCGCGGCCATTTCGAAACGCTGTCGTTCTTGCTCGACTTGGACCATCCCCCACTGGAAGACGTCGAGGCCAACCCAAAGTGTTGCGAGCACAATCAGGCTCGGAATAGCCACGAATGCTGCACAGCCACAGCCTGCTATCCAACAGCCAACTGAAGATGATTTCTGTTGCATGGTCGTCGGTCTCCGTTTGGAACGTTGTAACCTTATTTTTGCCGTAAAGCGATTGGTGTCACGCTTTGGGGTCTTCGACGCAGGTGCCGGGGGTATAAAATTCAGTCGGAGGTTGGGCTGTTTTGGCAACCGAAACGAGTTCTGGAAAGATTTATCAGCTTAGGTTCTGGGCAATGCCTATGGAGGTGGCTTAAAATATGAATCAGTTGTTAAAAAACCAAAACGATACCTTCTGTCGTTGACGGGGTTTCATAGAGCGTCTTGGTGTAATGCTATCGGCGGGCACCGTTTGAACCGTGCTCTGTCGGGTTGAGTTCCCACGCTGTGGATAGAGGACGGCTGGAGTCGGTGCTTGGTCGTGACAGCGGCCAAGCTCTCACACTGATTTGAGGGACGTTTTCGACTAAGGATTTTACAGGAAGGAATGTACGCATGATTGGAGACCGGCGACGGTGGTGGATCGTTTGTTTTGTCAGTCTCGTCGGCATCCGATGGTGTGCTCCGGCTGATGCCGTCGATTGGCTGGGAACGATTGACCAGTCCTGGCACGTTGATGCGAATTGGGATAGTGGTACTGCACCAGGTTCTAGCGACCCCAATTCGGGGGATGACGCGGAGATTAACACAATCAGCCCGGATTATTTTCCTGTTGTCAGTGTACCGGGTGCCGTGGCACGTGATGTATTACTCGGGACTACGGCACCGGGGCAAATGACGGTTAACTCAGGAGGAACACTGTCCGCACGCTCGCTACAGGTTGGTTTGACCGGTAGCTTGTCAGGGGCGCTTTTGGTCACTGGTGGAAACGTGCTGCTGGACGAACAGCTACAACTGGGAGTGGCTGAAAGTGCGTTCGGAATCGTAACGCTGTCTGGCGGTACGGTTCAGATTGGAAATATGCAAACCGGTGATGTGGCAGACCGAGATGATATTCTAGTAGGTGCCACTGCGGCGAACACTGGAGACAATATTCTTGTGGTAGATGGTGTTTGGCTGCAGGGACGAGATCTTATCGTCAGCAACGGAGCATCTGGTCACAACGAGCTGGAAGTGAATTCCGGAACGGTCGATGCGAAATCCCTGTTGCTCGCTCAGGGGGACAGTACATTTGCGTACGCCACCTTATCTGGCGGTGATTTGCAGTTGGCCGACGATGTCATCATCGCCGACGGTGTGGGGAGTGACGGAAACCTGGACATAATAGATGGACTGTTGTCTGCCCGTTCGCTGACGGCTGCACTCAGCTCCGACTCGTTCGCAACCATGACAATGGTAGGAGGGACATTAGATACAGCAGGTGGCGGAGACGTCGTGATTGGCCATGCGGGGGATGCTGCATTACTGCTGTCAGGTGGCAACGTTCTCGCCCAAAACGTGGCAGTGGCACTCGTGGATGGGACTGGATTGTTGACTTTCACGGACGGTTCGTTAACCACATCGGCAGACTTTTCGATTGCGATGGACCAATTTGCTTTGGGTTTCGTGGACCAGACAGGGGGCACAGCTACGGTGGGTGGCAACTTGTTACTTACAGGAAACTCTTCTGCTGCAATGGCCAGTTATACGTTAGCGGGCGGCACGCTTGATCTGACAGGGGGAACGGTGCAATTCAATGCCGGCATGGCAGAGTTCTTCTTTACGGGAGGACGACTTGAACACGTTGCCAGCTACGGAGCGACTCTTTACCAGGAAGGAGGAACGATTGCGCCTGGCGGTAGTGTCGGCGCCATGTCTATTCAAGGCGACTACTACGTCACCGGGGGTAGCTATGAAGCTGAAGTGGACGGGACTGCTGGCACTGCGGATATAATTTATGTTCAAGGCACGGCCACCCTGAGCGGAGAACTCGTCGTTCAGGCTTTATTGCCTTATCCAGAGACCGGCTTCTATTCTCAGCACATTTTGACTGCCAGTCAGATCAGCGGGGCGTTCGTCGACGACCCGATTACAACTGGCGGGGAACATGCGGGTTTCGGAACGTTTGTCACCAACGTCGAATATTCTCCGACCGACGTAACGGTCCAATTATTTCAAGCACTTTCGGGTGACACCAACGGTGACCAGGATGTTGACATCTCTGACTTTAATGGGCTCGCCATTGGTTTCGATCCGATGGGTGTCGATTCGGCCACGAATGACTGGCAGAATGGTGATTTTGACAGTGATGGGGACATCGATATCTCAGACTTCAATGCGTTGACCGTTAATTTTTCACCGACCGGGTACGGGATGATAGCTACGGTCGTTAAAGACAGTGGAACGGTCCGATCTGTCCCAGAGCCTCAGGCAGTAATTACCTTGGGGAATGGGTTGCTACTGATAACAGCCGTACTGGGAGTCGTCAGAAGGTGTCCTCCATCAAATCCAGCGTGACACATTGGAGGCCGGATTGTCATTCTGTGGCCCGGAGCCTGTTTTCGAAGGACCGTGAATGATGCTACGCGGTACTCAGCATGACAAAACACAGTATCTTGTTCTGTTCACCTACTGGACGGCCGCTTTTGATCTGGCCGATATCCTTTGCCGGGAGCGTAGCGAGATTGTTTCTTTTGCTTTTTCTTAGGCTTGCCTGACGCTTTGGTGGCTGGAATTTTATGCACGTATTCACCACGTAGATTATTT
>JAKVBZ010000102.1 GCA_022448645.1 Pirellulaceae bacterium | reverse complement strand
GAGCTGGTTGTAACTGTGTCGCTCCAATGATCACTCAGGTCATCCCGACGATATTCCACGTCGTACGTCACCGGATCCCCTTGGGGGTCGACGGACGCCCCCCACGAAACCAGAGCGCGATGTTCAAAAACGTCTTCGCTCGAAATGGGGCCAGGAACAGGCGGTACCGTATTGGGAATCGAGTAAACGTCTTCAAATTCCACAAAGTCCCAGTATAAGGCGGTACCCTGCGCGGTCGAGGAATCACTTAATACTATGTCCACGGTGCTCGCCGTGGGAACAAAATTCAGCGACAACCCCGACCATTCGTTCCAGGTCGTGTCGTAGTTTGGTGGGTTACCGACATTGCCCAGCTCCACTGAATCAATAACCGTTCCGTTTGTTTCCCTCACTTCCAGCATCGCACGCTGACCTGGCGAATTGGCGATCACCCAGGCCGAGAAATTATAGATCGTTTGCGTGTCCAAACCTGACATGCGATACGAAGCCCTATTGGGAGTACTCCCGCGGATGGTTCGCAAACCATGCGTGCCATGAGAGGCCCAGCCGAAATCACTATGGTCGTTTTCATGGCTTACTGAAGCGTAGCTAAAGCGATCCATTGTGCCACCGTTGCCCACATCCAGCGTCCAACCATTCGTGTTATTGTCAAATTGGGGATTGCTGATCCATTGGCTAGTGCTTCCATCTCCCAAATAGCTCGTATTGTTCTGGGTGTAATAATGATCGACTAGTTGTGCGACGTAATCAGGAGTGACATCTCGCTTCGTGCGATAGTACACCCAAAACATCAGGCCAGGCATCGTCGACGCGTCGGCATCCGCACGAATAGAATGTAATTGCTGGTCCAGATGCCCCAGGAATCCCATGTCACTTTTATCATCAAAAACGTGACCTCCCTGTGATATCCCGACACCGTAGACACTTTTCGACAAGATACCGGGCACGGTCGTTTTCAACTGGTCAGCCCAATGGGCGAAGTTACCATAAGCTGGTTGGTTTTCCCTCAAATACGCTTCCACCATAATCAGGTCTGCGTATTCGTAGAGTGCCTGGAGCTGGTCCGAATACTGGGGGGCTGAATAGCCGTACTGCCACGTCACAGCAACATAGATCTGCTTATGAGGATATAACGCCCTGAGTTGCTGCAACGCCGACACGACTTCATTGGAGTGTGTCGTGCCGTCCGTATGAATGCCATGCAGTTCGTCGATCGCAATGGCATCGTATCCACCAGCAACAACCGTATCGTCAAAGGGAGCCCGCCACTCAGCTACCAACTCGGCCGCCGAGGCATTCTGAGGGTTCGTCACATGAGCCGCGTAGACTTTGCCTTGGTTGCGCAATTCCCTAATAAAACTCGCATTTCGGCTGGTCCCTTCAATGATCGTGAACGGAGGAATGATTTCACGAACTGCATCCGTCACTCCGGATCCATCGTAGTGTCCGTACATGACGATCGGCGGGTTCGGCAAACCTGACAATAGATAACGACGCTCAAGCGGTTCGAACCCGCGACGCGTTGACTCAGGTCGCATCGTTTTTTGTAATCCAGAATGCACAGCGTTCCATAACCCGATTAAGATCGCGGTGCCTCACCAAACACCGAGAGTCCAGACACATCGATCAGACAGCGTTCTTGCTCAACAAGTTCCTGCCTGACATTGCTATGTTCATGACATGTACAAGTCCCCCGTCACCTAGTTCCATATTAACATGCCCGTAAAAATAGAACAATCTTCAGTACGCTTCCTAGACGCAGCACTTCACCAAATGACTCCTTTCTCAAATGGTTCCATAAAAGAGTGCTTGACTGAGGACACGGGCACCCCGGAAGTTCGCACCGCTGCAACTAGTGGTAATCTGTGAACGGTCGTGATACTCTTGGACCTTTCACTTCCCCCCTAACCCTTTCAAGCAAAGCCCCAAAGATGACGCTCGCTCACTTGTTCATGCGTTTTTCCATTTTACTTATCTTCGTCCTAAACAGCACCGCAACAGCAGAGACTCAGTCCACAGGCATGTATGTTGGCGACACACTTCCCGACAACGTGCGTGGCCAACGCGGCGAAAAAACATGGACGGACCAAAACGGCCAGGCAGAACAATCCATCGAAGAAGCCCAGTGGGTTGTAAGAAATCCACAAGACTTTCTCCGTGGGATCGACTTAGGCTTTCCGCCACGCATGATTGGGCAGAAAGGAATGGTCGAAGTGCAATGGGCGACTGATTGCGAGAACAACCACAACGCGGAAGGGTTTCGCGTCCGCGCACAAGGACGCTGTTTTCGAGTGCATCCCATCTATCGCCCCAACGAACCAGACATGCTGTTAGTCGGCTGCGCCAGTGGTCTTCGTCCTACCTTGCTCCCCAGCCGAGTCGATCCCGACAAAATCCCTGGATTCGACGCCACGAAACTCAACACCTACCACGTCGAATGGACCACCAATAAAGAGAACACGTATCAATTCAGCTTTTATCTAAACAACCGACACATTGGTGATTTTGGTGGTCAACCACTGTGGCCTAACGAACGACAAGGGATTGCCTTCGAATTTCGTGAAGGCACCCATCGAATTGCCAATTTGAAGTGGAAATTATTTGAAGGGGGCGATTCTTATGTCGAACAAGCGTTGCAGCTGACCAATCATCCTCAGTTGCTGTTCGACGAACACCTGGTAGAAAAATACGATGGTTTAACCAGAACCATCCATCAACCCGAAATGCATCCTGCCAACCCCATTTTACAGCCCGAGCGACCATGGGAATACGGTGCTGTACTACTCTGGGGAACCGTAATTTACGACGAACAAGAAGATCTCTTCAAAATGTGGTACATGACATGGGCAAATCGCAAATTGCTCTACCCTCAAAAAGGGTATCTGACACCAGTTTGTTACGCGACTTCTAAAAACGGTGTTGATTGGGTCCGTCCTGATTTCGACCATTGCCTCTTTAAGATCGGCAATCAGGAAGACCTGAACGGCCCATTACTGGAATACCCCGTCAATAACATCGTGTTCAACTTGCCGGAAAGTGAATTGGGCATGGATTCTCCGACCGTTATCAAAGACCTGTCCGACCCAGACAGCAACTTTCGCTACAAAATGACCTATTGGCACCGTTTGCCGACGGGCGAGGGCATCTACCAGGCGCACTCTGCCGACGGCATCCACTGGACGCACATCCCCCATCCAGTCATCCAGTCCGGTGACCGTAACACCTTTCATTGGGACCCGTTTCGCAAGAAATGGATGGTCATCACGAGACCACATGCCTCCTTCTTCGAATTGGAATCCTTCGCAGAATTCAACCACAACTTCATCCGCACACAGATCACCGTCGACGCCATTGATCGCGCACCTCCGAAAAGATCCACTGACGTATATAGTTGCACCGTATTCAACTATGGTGGAATGCAGATCGGCATTCCAGAATTTTATGGTCGCAAGACGTCCAACCGTTGGATATCACATTTATCATGGAGCTACGATGGCGTGCACTGGACCGTCGACCCGAAACGTGAACCGTGGATGCCGTGGAGCGATCGCCCCGGCGATTTCGACTGCTGGCGTCGAAACATTCACAACGGAGGTGTGATTCGACGTGGCGACAAGCTGTGGATTTATTTCAGTGGTCGCAGCCAAGGCAAGCCCACGTCAGAAATTTCTGGTTATTTAGTTCCCTCTGGCGAACCAGGCTACGACCCACGTGGCATCGTGGGGTCCATTGGTCTGGCAACGTTGAGAGTCGACGGCTTTTGCTCTCGAGACGCAGGACCGGACGTCGGTTCATTGCGGACGAAAGTCTTTTACTTCGATGGCTCACCGTTACTCATCAATGCCGACGTGTCCTCAGACGGATACGTGCGCGCCGCACTGCTTAACGAACATGGCCAACCGCTTGATGGGTTTGCCCTTAATGATTGCACACCTGTCACCGGCGACAGCATCACACACTCCATCAGCTGGCGTGGCCAAACGGATCTCACCAGCTGGGCTGGTCAGCCGTTGCGTCTACAATTGGAGCTCAAAAATGCACAGCTCTATTCATTTCGTTTTGACAAACCGTAGCGTGACGAACTTGTATTCACTCTAATCGCCCTAAGTGTGAACTCGTGAGGTCTTGCCTCCCCAAGACCATCTTCGAGCTGAAAATTCGACAGCTTCGTGAGTCCTGATACACCGCACGTTGTATCGTGAAATTGGCGATCCGACTTCCCTTCGCCGAAAAGACAAAACTTTCGTCTTGCAACGTCGCGGCGGAGGGGGCAGTGGAGCACCATCGCCGGTCAACTGGGAAACACCTCGTTTTTTCCAGAACACCAACATGTTTGCTCCACTACCCGCCAGCCTGGATAATGGGGGCCCTGCCGACACCCACATGCATTTGATCTTGGGCGACGACTTGGTCGAGGATGCGCCTCAGATTGACGACATCACGCTCCGTCTGATTCTCCATGATTCCGATTGGGGACATCCTATTGAAATCCTCAACTCTTCGGAGAAGCCAGACCCTCCAAGTGACGACCACATTGAACGAGCGCTTATCTCCTTATTTAAAAACATCAACCATCTCTACAATCACCCTCTGCGCAAGGAAATTGAAAAAATCCTGGAAGTACGAATTAACAATTTTTTACTGGAAGCACCAGCGATTTAAGATGGCTGGCTTGTTTTTCGCGACATCGACTCCAACCTGTTTGCCCTAGGTAAAAATCTCATCGGTGTCCGTGTAGCTGATCCATCGCCTGAGGCGCGCCAGCCAATGACGATTGAAAAGTTCGAACTCCACGTCAATTATCGTTAACCGTCCACAACATTCCTTACCCAACCCCAACCTTACCTCTGACAAGCGTCATACAACCCAAGACAAATTCAGATGGTTACCGTACTTCCCTTCGGTATCAACTGATACCATGTTCTTGGTCCAGCCGAGATGGTATGTATTGGGAATGTTGCTCTGGTAGCGGCGTTGCGTGCAATGACTGCAAGTCGTAGACTGACGAGGCGTTGCGCCCGTAGCTCAGCTGGATAGAGCAACGGACTTCTAATCCGTAGGTCGTAGGTTCGAATCCTACCGGGCGTGCTTAGTTTTTGCTCCTGTTCAGCTGACGGCAACCAATTTTACACGACGCTAGTTAGCATCCCACAAATCCGCTGGCCTCGATGAAGTGCTAATTCTGCCGTAGCATCACAGATCGAAGTCGATTAACGGTGCCGCATTGGACCTTACGTTTTTTCATCGACCGGCTAGAGTAGACACGCTACGACTCTCGAAACAACTTCCCCCGGACTACTAATACTGGGACTTTTCGGTATCCTAGAGCTTATCCTAAGTCCTGTCGACAATCTGGCTCGAAGAGCACGTTGCATCTCGGTTCAGTAAGCCCCAAACAATGTGTCGCTCACGTTGGAAATTACACTCCTCTTCGCATCCGCTCTGCTGTTGATTGGCTTGGTGCTGCGCGCTACTTGCAAACCATTCCAAACACTCTATATCCCAGCCGCCGTGCTCGGTGGGCTCATCGGCTTGGTGCTGCTTCAAGTCGCACAGCATTGGCCCAGTCAACCCAACACGTGGATGTCAGACCAGGCATCATTACTCGTCGCCGAATTCCGCACCTGGCCCGGTTGGCTCATCGCTATCGTGTTTGCTGGCTTGTTCCTGGACAAACCGGCCAAACCGTTTCAAGAAAGCATCCGCGGAGCGGCCCAACAAGGTATCGTCGTCTGGATCATCTGCCTGGGACAAATCGGACTTGGCATCATGGCTGTGTGGGCACTTATCCAGCCTTTCGGAATGTGGCCCCTCAGTACCGATACGCCCATCTATTTGGGACAGCTCATTGAAGCAGGATTCGTCGGTGGACACGGCACTTCGGCAGCCCTGGGAGAAATCTACGGAGAAATGGGTTTCCCAGAATCCAAAGACCTTGGATTTTTCATGGCCACTGTCGGACTGGTTTACAGTGTCGTGAGCGGAATTGTGTTCGTGAACCTGGCTGTGCGACGTGGCTGGACGCGCGCGGGAAACGTCACCATTCCTCAACGCAGTGGCTTAGAAGCCCGACATCAGCTGGAAAGTATCGGTCAAGCCAAAGTGAACGCTGAAGTCCTTGATCCACTCGTCTTTCAATTACTGATCTTGGCCGGCGCGTACTGCCTAGGGATCGCCATCCAACAGATCGCATCCATGGTTTACGACAAATTACCCCTCTTTATCTACACGCTGATCGGCGGCTGGATGGTGCGCACCGGGATGCAGCGATTAGGTATCGCGGATCTACTCGACGCACTAACCATTCGACGTCTGGTCGCAACGGCCATGGAATTCCTGGTCGTCGCGGCAGTGGCGTCACTAAATATGACACTGATCATCAAGGCAATCATCCCTTTGTCTGTATTGCTCGTCGTTGGTTTCCTTTGGACTGCGGTCTGCTTGCTGCACGTAGGACGACGATTGCTTCCTTCGAAGTACTGGTTCGAATTGGGCATTCTCAACTATGGCATGTCGACAGGTGTCACTGCGTCTGGATTGATGCTGCTTCGCATTATCGACAAGGATTTCGAATCCGGCGCGGCAGAGGATTACGCCTTGGCAGCACCTTTATCCGCGCCGTTTGTCGGCGGCGGCATTGTCACACTAGCGCTGATTCCATCCATGCTGCAACTATTCGGTCTGCTGCCGGTGGCACTGATCACGTTGGCAGTAGCTGCAGTTTTGTACGTCGTGGGAATTTGGCTGGCGAAGGGAACGAGTTCGGAATTGTAAGCTTGTCCGTGGACCGCATGCCTGTCTCCAATCCATGACCTGCGGACACCCTGGCTCGACTCGTGTGATCCGAACGAAGCGGAGCGCCCGAAGAACCTTGGCATGCATGATCCACTCCGAAATCCTTCACCTGTTCCAGAGGACATCACCATCGACCCACCGTCAGACCATGTTCTTTTGAGAACAACTCAATTGCCCTCGTTGCAAAGCATGGGCTATTGCCTCGACGGCGGAGGCCGCTTCGTCACCACAAGAGTTAGAACGAGCCCTAACAATAGGCCGATCCCAATCAGCACTAAAAAGGGCCACGGAGCAGCAGTCTCTTCCAGTCCATGTCGAAGATTCGCACCAAAGACCGCGGTCAATGTGGCAACAGGAAAAAAGAAAGCGACTAACATGTTCAACCGAAAAGCCGCCACCGCCATTCGGTGACCAGAAGCAGCTTGTTCCTCGGTGCGTTTGGCAACCGCCAAATCAAGTTCATTCTGGGTGGCTTGCTGCAACAGATCCGCTTGTCGCTCAACCCCATAAGCCCGATCACGCGCATTGATCAGTTCGGTGTATTCCGGAAACGATTGGCGAACCTGGTACAGCACCTGATACAAATGGCTCGCCGTACGACGAACCGGCGCCAGTCGCCCCAACACATCAAATAACTCATCAACGCTGCTGGCCTGCTCGGCCTGCCGGTCTAACTTGACAATGGCATTTTCAAAAGTGTCAATATGTTTACTGAGCGCACCGACTCCCGAACCCAGCTCGTTGGAAGACCAGTTCCCATCGGGAGACCTCCAAAAGAATTGTCCCCGTCGTTCCCTGTCTCCTAACCGGGGAACTGCGTGCAAGACCAACAACAGGTGCCCAGCATCCACGATCTCTCTTTGACGACCAACCTGTTTACTCAATCGTGCTCGTAACGATTGAGGCACGTCCCATTTCGCCGGCAAGATCGTTGTTTCAGCCATCACACTATGTCCCTTCGATTACTACGAACCAGGCAATCTCACCGTGCCAGATTGTGCGGATGCGTCAAGCATCCCTTCGATCGCCAGCACGCCAGCTCGACCGTCTTCGGCTGTACCACAAGAAGAATCGCCACCCTGCACTCGGTTCGCAAACGCTTCCATCTGTTCTGTATAAGCCTGCATTCGACCATCAGCCGTAAACGCCTGCCCCGGGTCATCAAACGCCACGTCCGGCTGTTCGAAGACAACTTCCATCCCCTTCGGCGTACCCAATTGTATCTTGCCGAAAGGACACGCATCGATGATACCGCCATCCCCCATCAGACGAAAGCGAAAACTCTCGCCCGGAAAACTTGGATAGGGGCAGACACTAGAAGACCAAAAGGACACCATCGTGCCGTCCGTCAACATCCACAACGCCATCGTCGTGTTCTCATTCGGATTATCCTCGCGGAAGTTACCACAATGAGCCGCCACCGTCGCGATGTCCACACCCAGCCACCAACGGCACAGATCAATATTGTGCGGAGCGCTATTCAATATATGCGCTCGGCTGCGAGGGTCCGTCCACCAATCCCACGTGCCGCCAAAGCCATTGTCGTTACGCATCGTTTCGATATCGAACAGTGCTGTCGTTTGGATACAGCGCACCTTGCCGATGACACCGGTTTGCAGAAGTTCACGGACTCTCCGGTTCGACTTACGAAACCGCTGGTGATATCCCACGGCTAGTACTAACCCGCGCTGCCGAAACGCCTCGATCATACGGTCGCAATCTGTCACGCTAGTTGCGAGCGGCTTTTCTACCAACGCATGCTTCTTGGCTTCCGCCGCCAACAGAGCTTCTTCCACGTGGACATGATGCGGGGTTGTTATCACTACCGCATCCACGTCGTCTCGGCGAAACAACGAAGTGGAACTAGGTTCCCAGGCAATCTGGTAGTCTTCGGCCAGCGTTTTGCTTCGACTGCCTCCCGCCACGGCAACCACTTCCGCATTACAGGCTCGACGCGCCGCCTCCGCATGGGTGCGTCCCATGAACCCGGAACCGGTAATCGCAATGCGTAACTTCTGTGACATGGGGGTATTGTAACTCGATCTCCACTTTTCAAACAGCAAGGCCCTCGGCGACGCTCGCTACCCGCTAGCACGCACCATCGAAACAGCCGTTGTGAAAGCCACAGGGGTGCGGCTACAATTTGCCGCCCGACCCACCCCCTCTGTCCTCCCGCAACCAGCTGGCTTACCTGCAACAGGAGCCCAGACATGCTTCGACACCTGACCCTGCCCATCGTCTTTGTCTTGTCGCTGTACACCTCCTTGGTCTCCAGTCACGCTCAGACGCGCGAATCCGCCGTCATGCACCAAGCCACACAGGTGCTGGACGAGATCATGGCCATTCCCAACAAGCAAATTCCCGAGTCGATGTTAGAAGACGCTCACGCTGTGGCTGTCATTCCGGGGGTTGTCAAAGGCAGCCTCGTCATAGGTATTCGACATGGTCGAGGCGTGTTGGTGACTCGAGATACAGGTGGAGCGTGGCAATTACCTATTTTTATCACCCTCACCGGTGGCAGTGTTGGCTGGCAAGTGGGAGTACAAGCCACCGACGTGATTCTGGTGTTTAAATCAGAGAGCAGTGTGGCCGGCCTGCTACGAGGGAAGTTCACCATCGGAGCTGATGCGGCGGCGGCAGCTGGTCCCTTGGGACGTCAGGCTGCGGCAGCCACGGACGCTCAATTGCGAGCTGAGATACTTTCTTATTCACGCAGCCGCGGTTTGTTTGCAGGTATCTCGTTAGACGGCTCGGCGATTCAAACGGACCTGAATGCGAACCAAAGCTACTACGGATCACCGCTGGTGGGGCCTGACGGTAGCATCGTGGTCCCACCAAACCACATCCCCACGGAGTCTCAACAACTCGCTCAAAAAATCGCTGGTTACACCGGTGCGCCAGTTGTCGCACTCACATCCGACAACGCTGCTGTAGCTGATAAAATCCCACAGTCGGTGCAGCAGGAGGCAGAACGATTACGCCAAGAATTAGCAAATGCTTCACTGAATCTGTATTCCATTTTAGACGAAAGCTGGCAGCGTTTCCTGGCGATCCCTCCGCAAGTCCATGAATCTGGCCAGTTGCCCGATCGCCAAGCGATGCAGGTCAGTTTACAGCGGTTCGATCAGGTCACAGGCGATCCCCGCTACCGGGGACTCTCCTCGCGCACTGAGTTTCAGCGAGTGCACCAACTAGCACGTCAGCTTTTCGAGATCCAATCTTGGCACCGAGCCAAACTAAACTTGCCGGCTCCACCTACTCCCTAGGCAACAAAGAAATCCCGAATCTGCTATTCTTCTGCCACGTACGGCAATTGGTGGTTTTTCAAACGATCGCCAAACGTCTCCTCAGAGCCTGGTGCTTTTTCCCCTTCGATTTCCTGCAGCGCTTCGCGAATTTTTTCTTTATCTTTTTTGTCGTCCTTGCTCAAAAGATTATCTAGCGCTTGCCCATAGGGATTACGATATTTTCGATCAGCTTTACCTTTATCGTTCTTCTTGCTGTCGTCGTGGCAAAGAGCGCACTTAGCTCCCTTTACTGCATCCTTAAAATCCTCCGGTGCATCATCGGTTAAATAGAGCTTTTTGAAACCTGAACTAAACTGAGGAAAAGCATCGACCGATTTGGCACAAACACCAATGATCGCCACCAATGTCATAGCAACAAGAATACGATAAGTCTTCATCCTGATACTCCTAACTATTTGAGTTCAAAGCAGCATACAGCCACTACTCTAGTAGAATGATGATTAATCAACATATCGAACAGCTACTGCCGTGGACCACAGTCGCGATTCAAATTTAAGGGAAGGTAGGTTTGTGGGGCGCTCGCCACGTGTCCAGTTAATAATAGGTTGTTGTGATTATAAATGTCAACCGCCTTGAATTTCCGCAATTCGACCCTGATCTACAGCAAGTACCGCCTTACGTAGTCTAAAAATCAGGTCGATATCCTGGTCTCCCTGGCTTACGAGTCTGTAAACTGAATCGAACATGGAAAAACAAAGTACCTGTTGAGCCGAGCCTGGGTAGTTCTCTGCCCAGTTTTAACTTTCGGCACGAGCCCCGCCTGCTCGGAAAACATCTTGACGTTAACCGCCAGTTAACCGCCAGTTAACCGCCAGTTACAACATTGTCCAACATCTGGTCGCGGAGGCGATAGATAACTGCATGCAGTGCTCCTCTTGCTGACTCGCTAACTTACAAGATAGTCCGACGTCAAGTTCACCGGTCTTGGGGATTCGGCCCCTGAGCCACTATGATAGCAGACATCAAAAACAGACCTTTCATTACTGGAATGCTAAACTCATGCGATTTGCAATTGTAGGTGAAAGCCGGACATTGTCTGTGTTAGCCGACGAAGTAGCAGCGCATGACCTACATGAAATTGTCGCCGAGTTTTCTTTACAACAGGTACCTGATCAAGCCTGGGTCGAAGCCAAACTCAATCGCCGCCATGACTCGTGGGAATCGTTGCTACACGGCACCCTGGCCGACGCGGTCATCTTAGGCGCCGGTGACAATGCCGAATTGTTCGCGGAATGCTTACGGAAGCTATCTCAAGCTGCGGTACCCACCTGGGTAGTACATCCTGCTGGCACCTCCATACTTGGTTATGAAATTGAGATGATCCTGCAAGATAGTACTGGTGTGGTAGTGCCGTACATTCCTCTCGCACATCATCCGGCGATTTCCTATTTAAAGGAACTGGCCCTTTCGTCGTCCACCACAGAACAGGGCATCGTCCGACTACAGATGAGCCGACCTCTCTCCGAATCCGATCCAAAAACCGTACGTCAACAGTTTTCGCAGGATATTCATCTGATACGGATGCTGGTGGGTGAGATCGACCAAGTCGCAGCCATGAACTCCGGTGATTCGTCCCAGTCCTACGCCAATCTCTCCGTCCAAATGCATGCTGCTGAAGACACGATTGCTACCTGGACCGTCAGCCCATTCGATAACCGTGCCGTAACAAGGATCGAGACCATCACACGCGACCGGACATTTTGCCTATCGTTACCCTCAGATGTAACGCGATGGGAGATTGTCGATTCCGTTGGAAACACGGTCTGGCATGCCGCAGAAGATACGCACCTTGTCACGGACGCACTGGACCGTTTTGTCTCCCAAGTTCAAGGTCGACGCAGTTTGCCGAATTGGGTCGACGCTTGTCGCAATTTAGAAATCACGGAAGTCATCGCAGATAGCTTGCGGCGCAGGCGAACCATCGATCTGCTTTACGAGGAACATTCGGAAGAAACTACATTCATGGGTATCATGTCGATGGGAGGATGTGCCATCCTGCTTTTGGGCACCCTGTTCCTCATCGTTGCTGGCATCATTGATGGATTACAGCTCCCGTTGCGAGAACACCTACTGTTCAGGTTATGGCCCGTATATCTCGCGACCCTACTTGCAACCTTTCTATTTCTGCAAACCCTTCGCTTCGTGTTCCCTACCACAGCCCGTAACACCAAAGATGACGGGAGCCAAGTAAACCCGGCAAACTTTAACGGTTAGGTCAAAGATTCTGCCTTAAGAGGTCGATCTTGAAGGTGCCGAAATAGACACTGCACCCATGAGCGAAGCTCTTCACAGATCATGCATGGCAGAAAACTTTTCAACACGTTCTGGATAGCAACCATTCTCTGTGTGGTCGGCTGCAGCCAGCAACGCTGGCACTCGCCCTGTCAGACCAGTTTTGCTCCACCTCATTCCAGGTTCCACCCCGTTCCGACAGAGCCAGTCTTTGGAAAGCGATGGCAGCCCAAAAGTGTCCTCGACCATGTCGTTCCTTTGACGCCGGCCCCGTTTTCGGGCGGCGCCCCAAGTGAATCGTTTCCTGCCCCAAACTCGATACCCATTCGTCCCGACGCAAACACCTCAGAAGACTTGCTATTGCCCGACCTCGACAGCGACGTCACGCTGAAACCTGCAAATAGATCTACACGAGAAGCCGAATTGCGGATGGTACCCGAAGTTCCCGCCTTCGCTCTGCTTGACCAGCCAATACACCAATCAGCTCGGTCTGCCCGCTCAACGACACCGGGTACCGTGATTCGAAAAACAAGTTTCTATCCTTAATAGCCCACCGAAGCAAAGCAGCCAAGCCAGCAGGGCTATCGGCCTTCACACAAGGGTTCCCACCGTTCGCGGCCCCATCGCTAGCGTATTCCGGGCGACCATTGTGTGAATCTAGCGAGTTTGTGCGGCTCACTTAACCGCCTCTCAATGCAACCAGTCACCATTACCGATCTGACTATTGCAACCCATTGCGTGTGGACCGTCTCGCGCTGTTCTTTACTAACTTCTCGCTGAAACAACCCAACGATGTCTGAACCAATTCAGAGAGTTTGGATGCGCTCGCTATACGCCCTTATCGCCATTAATTTATGCTTCACCTATACCTCCTTGGTTACCGCCAAGGAATTGTCACGCCGTCCATCAGAGGTCGTGACAGCGGTACGGAAAGCGCGTCCGGCCGTGGTCAACATACACGGTCAGAAAACGGTAAACCGCGAGCGCGGTGAACGAGAGGGTACTCGGCGTGTGAATGGCATGGGAACGGGAGTCATCGTGGACCCGCGTGGTTACATCATCACAAATCACCACGTCGTGGATGGTGTCCGACAGATCCGTGTGACATTGGCAAACAAGCGTGAAACCGTCGCTCGTCTCGTTGCCCACGACCTCCCAACCGACTTGGCGATCATCAAGATTCCTTCCGACAACCCATTTCCCACCATTACGATTGGACGATCGGATGCTCTTGAACCTGGCGAGACAGTCGTGGCCGTGGGAAATGCCTACGGATACGAACACACTGTGACGAAAGGTATCATTAGCGCTCTTCACCGAAGCGTTCAGATCAGTGAGGCACAAAATTACGACAATCTCATCCAGACAGACGCCAGCATCAACCCGGGTAATTCGGGTGGGCCGCTTTTGAATGTCGACGGAGAAATGATTGGCATCAACGTCGCCGTCCGAGTCGGCGCCCAGGGGATCGGTTTCGCCCTGCCCGTCGACCAAGTCATGAATATTGCTGCTCGGCTACTTTCCGTGAAACACCTGGAAAACCGATGGCACGGCGTCACTGGCGAAACCGTCGCAGATGACCCAGACGTGCAACAATATGTCGTGACCTCCGTTGCTCGGAAAAGCCCGGCCGATGAATCCGGGTTCGAATCGGGTGATATCATCACCGATGTGGGCGAAGTAGCGGTCAGACGAGCGCTCGATTTCGAAAGGGCGCTTGTCGGTCGTAAAGCAGACGACGAGTTCGAAATTACCGTGCTGCGAGATGAACGACCGGTGCAACTCACCATGCGGTTGGACTCGGCTCCTCGACAAACTACGAAATCCTACATTAATCAACGCTCGTGGCAAGTTTTCGGTATTAAGCTAGAAAAAGTTTCTGCTACACAGGTCCGTCAATTAAACGACCGCTATCGTGGAGGGCTCACTGTCCGTGCCGTCCGCAAATCCAGCGAAGCCGCGAATCAAGGTATCCGCCCCGGTGACATCCTTGTCGGCATGCATGTTTGGGAAACGATCACGCTAGAAAACGTTGCCTATATCATGAACCGCCCAGACCTGACAGATTTTGAACCCCTCAAGTTCTATGTGCTTCGTGGCAATGATACCTTGTACGGCCACCTACCTATCAAGATTGCCAAAAAGTCGTCCACCAAGGCCAACTCTTCTCGCTGATTCTATCGACGCGTAGGCACTCCATCTCCCCATACAGCAGCTTGCACCCGGCTTCGCCTTAGAGCAGGCTGGGAGCCTGCCCCGTTTCGTTTTTCAGGCAGATCAGATTCAAAGGTACGCCCTTCGTCAACGTGGCAACCTCACACTTGTTCTCCTTCGTTGTCGTCGCGCCAACAACCACTGCAGCGAAGCTTGCCTGGAGGGTCTGCCTGGCGCTGATGACTCTTCAAAGGCCACACAAGAGTCGTCGACGGCTAGTTTTTCATACGTCCCGTCATTGTTTTCAGGGTTCAACAATGTGTTTGGTTCGGGCTGTGTTACGCTTTGATCATGCGGATCGCCAAACGATAGATCCTCATCGTCAACAAGTGCATCTGCTTTTGGTAACTCACCTCGCCTTATCCTAATATGATCCGGCGCTTGGACGCCGATCCGCACGGATTTACCCTGAACTCGCACAATCGTGACGATGATATTGTCGCCGATGTGAATCGTTTCTTTTAGTTTGCGTGATAATACAAGCATGTTTCACTCCTTTGCCAATTCTCAGATAGCTCACAAATGTCACGTTGGCACACTCATTACGCAGTTCCCGTGCCGAAGTGTTTGCGGACAACCGAGACTCAAGCGCAAAACCTTATCAGCACTTTACTTGTGCTTCGCTTCGTAAATTGCACCGGCGAATAGATAGTGACCTATTTACAAAACCAGCATGCACTTGCCGTATATTTTTCAAACCGAGACAGCACCGACAGCACTGCCGCTGTGTAAGAATCAATAACTTGATAGCAGCCACTCGAACGTTGAGTGGCTTGCTTACCCGTCCATCTGAGAAACTCCCTAAGAATAAGCCGCAAGGGCTTGAGTAACCGTTTCCGGTCCAAACCAACAGAACCAGGTGGACACGGAAGAGACCACGAGGCCAAGCTACGGACGAGGTACCTGCGTGGTACTGCGGAGATAGAGGATTAAATCACGTACTTGTTCATCCTTGAAGTCATGCAACAACCCTTCCGGCATCATTGACCTCTCCGTGGTATATAACGTTTCAATTTCTTCCATCGACAATTCAACGTCCGCCTCTTGGGTTCGTAAGACAAGGAACTTATCGCCGTGCCGAACCACCACACCCTGGAATAATCTGCCGTCGTCCAAGAATACGTTCGTTAACTTATACGCCGGATCGATAACAGCACTCGGATCGACTAGATTTTGTAAGATGTAATCCAGTTCTTTGCGACCTGAACCCGTCAAATCGGGTCCCACATGGCCACCTTCACCGAAAAGTGAGTGACATTTCGCGCAATGCTGTTCA
>JAKVBZ010000101.1 GCA_022448645.1 Pirellulaceae bacterium | reverse complement strand
TCCGGCTTGTTGTTCCAGTTTACCTGCTAGATAAGTCCGTGCACGCTCGGTTGCTTCCACAAAGGTGTCATCGATTTGAGTTGCCGGATAGGCTGTCACTGCCTCCTTGGAAGTTAAGACATTCAAACCAAGACTCCCGGATGGCTCACCCGCAATGGGGGAATCGTCAGTTTGCACATCTTCTTTTTCGACGATTAGTTCGCCAATCACGGTCGCCGGATCCGACACGGCAACCACTTTCACTGAGTCGTCTGCAAGGGAGTAAAGTTTGTCGCCGATATAGCCACTTCGCCGCACGGGTGTGCCGTGGTCAATTTCAGACACCAATTCCAGGTAGTCAGCTGTTTGGCTTGCCGTGACGTCAACCGAGAAGACCGCGAGTTGGTTTTCTTGCACCCATCGTCGTGTTTCGCGGTAACCATCACCATCATCGTCAACGCGTGTGACATACTGCTTGGCAACAGGCATACCTAGTAGCCCATGCTCAGCGTAGTAGCCAAAGGCGTGGTGATCGAGTTCTGCCTCGCTGGTGGAGAACCTCGGGAACGTGTACTCGGCAATTCTCCGGGGCTGGGCGAGTTCGGCGATATCAAAAAGTGCCACCTGTGTCGGTCCGCTCCCACCGGCTGGCGTGTTACGGCCGACGGTGAGCAGGTGGTCCTGGTCAATGAGGTGCATGTAGCTGGTAAAGCCAGGTAAGGTGATATGCCCAACCGGTTGAGGGTTCGCCGCGTCACTCATGTCAATGGCGAACAAGGGGTCAACCTCGCCAAACGTGGTGACAAACGCCCGGTCCCCCAGAAATCGCACCGACCGCATCGTTTCATCAAGGGCCAGGTTTTGGAGACTGCCGACGAACTCGAACACGCCGACATCCTCTTGTAGGACAAACAGCATGTTCTCGTTGCGTCCGGACCAGTTGCCTGAATAGCTATTGCTCACGGTGGTGGCAATTCGCAAGTAGCCGTCATTTTCATCGGCGGAGAACTGGTTAAGGATCGTACCGGGCAGGGTGGTTGTTGCAGAAAAATTCACGCCGCCCGAGTCTGGATCCCAATCAAACTTCACAATCCGTGTCACGATTCCGTCTTTATCCGCATAGTCGGTGTCGAAAACATAAAAGTTGTTCAGGGAGGCATAGATGGTGCTGGCCCCCGTGCTGTATACCCCGGACGTATCTGCCAATCCGGGCTCGTCCGATTTGACGTTCAGCGATACCACGGTGGTCAAGTTTATTGCATCCGGAACAATGGGTTGATAGATGTTCTCGGGCATGTTCAGCAGTCCGGTGCGGACCATTTCACCGTCGGAGTCGTAGGTGGTGTAATTTGGCAGAGCTTCCTCTACAAACTGCCCCGGGTTTGCATTGATGCGGGCCAGATATTCCTCTTCGGTTTCATATCTTCCGGTCGTCGTCGGATCATTGTCATCATCGATGATTTCTGGGCGTGGTCCGACGGCGTTGTCGTTGCTGACTAACAGATACACAGAGTCACCCACCCCGCGGGAATCGACATATCGACCTTCCATAGAGGTTGTTTGTACGATCCTCGGATCTGTGCGGTTGCTGACGTCAATGACTGTGACGATGGTTGATGAAGGGACTGGTTCGGTAATGGGTGGCCAAAAACGGTCACTTACCCAATTATCGCCGTCGTCCCAGGTTGGGTAGTTAAATCCACCCCCCACCTCGGCAATCACGGTCAACCGGTCGCCGTGGAGATACTCGACAACCAGGCGCCCTTCGAGGGCGACCCGAGATGCAACCTCAAGTTCCTCTGCGGGCCAGGCGTCGACAATGACCACCTCGTTGTCGGCGAGCATGTACAAGTAGTCGGAATCAAACTCAACGATATCTCCTTCGTCAACGCCTGCAACCTGCACATTGGTCTCAGAATGACTGCGGTTGGAGGCGGGGGCCGCTCCCTGTCCCCCAAGAATCATTTCCATACGGTAGTATGGGCCCGGGACCCAAGCAGTTGTGCCAAAGAGATGTTCGTACCGAACTAATGCATCGTCGACGAGGAACTGGTGATAGGCATCAAAACTTTCAAAGGTTGGAAGTTGATCGTCCCGTGTTGCGTCAACCACGATGTTCACTTCTGCCTTGAGTGCCCCATCAACGACGTAGGTAAATGTGTCGGTTCCGACGAAATTGACAGGTGGCGCATAAACAATCGACTGGCCATCGTGGGCGATGGTTACGGTTCCTCCAGACGAAGGTAGAGTGATGTCGGTAATCTGACCGGTGCCCGTATAATCCGCACCAAACAGGTCATTCACCAGTACCGCAAGCACCTGGGGGCCATCTTCGGCATCGACGCGGAACTGATCGTCGCGGACACGGCGAATCACTTCCACGTTAACCGTCTCGGTCATGAAGTCATCGACGGTGTAGGTGAAACTGTCCGAGCCAACAAAGTCGGCCGGTGGTGTGTAATGGACTTGAAAGCCGTCGGCGTCGACGGTGACGATACCGCCATGCTCTGATTGCGTGACGCCGGTAATCAGGCGGGCACCAGGATAGTCTTGGCTCTTGCATTGCACATAGTACATGTCAGGATCGAAGTCGTTCACCAGCGGGTCTAGCGATTGGGCCGGTGAGTTCTGATCCACTACCATCTGGTCGGGGTCGAGGTGTTCACGTATCCAGACCGATACCGTTGTTTCGTATTGCCCATCCACCGTGTAACGAAGCGAGTGGGAACCGGCTGCTGCTGGTGTGAACATCAGCATAGAGCCACCCGTGACCGATGCTTGTCCACTCCCACTGATTAACTCCACGCTGGTAATGACACCCGGACCAAGGTATCCCTGGTCAAAGTGGTCATTTTCCAGGACATCAATCGGGTATGCAATGTGCGCAGGATTGGGACAAAATGTGACCGAATCATGTTGTGCCAACGCTTGTATATTGACCGTGGCGTCCGCTTCGAGCGTGCCATCGACAGTGTAGCTGAAGTGGTCCTGCCCGGTGTAACCGGGAGTGGGCGTATAGAGAATGGCTTTGCCATCGTCGATGATCGTTACCACGCCCCCATTCTCGGTAGGGCCAACTTCGGTAATCAGTTGGGGGCCATCGTACCCATTGCCAAGGAAGTCGTTTTTGAGCACGTCGACCACATTGTCTGGGGTGTCCTGGAAAATTTCCCCATACAAGTAGTCATCGCGCACTGGGCGTGTTACCTGAACACGAACGGTTGCCTCATGGGTGCCATCGGCCACATAAACAAAGGTGTCGCTACCGGTGAACCCGGCCGGCGGAGTGTAGACGATATCGTGACCGTCGGCAGAGATGGTGACCAATCCTCCGCTTTCAGGTTGGGTCACCGAAGTGACACGGTCAATGATGTCGTATTCACGATTGTCCAAATCACGGTAAGTATCGTTCGTCGTAACGTTGTAGGGAAAGTGATAGCTGTTTTCGTCAAGTTCAAAGAAATCATCTTGCACAGGCCGGTGCAGGACGAGCGAAACGTTTGCCTCATAAATGCCGTCAACAACATAGCGAAACGAGTCCCAACGTCCCGGGGAGAAACCGTCTTCCTGCTTGTAGAGGATCGATTTTCCGTCGGTAGAGATTTCCAGAGTCGTACCGAGTTGGCTCTCGGTAACGTGGGTGATTTTCCGTGCACCACGGTAGCCAGGCCAAAAAGGATCGTTGGCCAGGACATTTAACGTCGTGGGCGGGTCGTATTGCACCAGTTCGTATTGATCGCCCTTGAGTGTTACCGGAATCTCAATTGCAACCTGGGCCGGATAGAGGTCGTCGACCACATAGATAAACGTTTCTCGGGTGTATGCTTCCTCCGGAGGAGTGTACTGAATGGTTTGCGCATCAGACCCGATCTGGACAGTTCCTCCGGCGCTACCCACGCTGACAGAGGTGATGCGGCGCGGGCCTTCATAATTTGACCAAAAGGGATCGTTGGCGAGCACGTCGAGTTGACGCGTAACGCCATCGGGTGGAATCTCATAGTGATCGAATGCCAGCGGTGCCTGAATCTTCACGAATACCTGGGCGGTGAACTCGCTATCGACCGCGTACACAAACGATTCGGTCCCAAAGAAATCAGCCGGGGGCGTGTAGAGGGTGTGTTGCCCGTTGCCGCCAATCTCGATGCGACCTCCTTCGCTACCGTAGCTGACAGAGGTGATGAGTCGTTGTCCCTCGTAAGTCTCCTCGAACTGGTCGTTGGCCAACACGTCCAGTACCACCTGGGGACCATTTTGTGGCAGGTCGAAGTGATCGTCAGTCAGTGCGATGCCACCACTATCGAGCAAATAACGACATTCGAGCTGTTCGACGCGGAGCGAACGCGCGCGGAAAGAGGCAAGAGATCGTTTTCCGTATCGGGGCTGTTGAGTCACCGCGATCTGCCCTCGCAAGTTTGCGAACAACAACGCACCGGTGATTACCTTCAACCGATGCTGTCACGCTGGGCGCGAAAAATAACGTCCCAACGTTCTGTTAAGCAGCCCCTGTCGCTTGGTTCAGCAATTTGGCTTGGTTCAGCAATTTGCAAGCATTCAAACCGCTAACAAAGCGAAGACACGTTCCGTTGTACCAGATGGTGTGAGGTAAATCAAGCAAAGTGTAGAGTCTGGTTTGACATTTGAAATAGTGGTTGACCTGTTTCTGGAAACATTCTGGCGGGGGTGGTCGAGGAAGAGATTCGTGGTGGGACCAGTCGCAGGAGTGTGATCATCAGGAGATAGCAACCTTGGTCAATCGAAGCATCTCTGCTCGTGAAAAGCACTTTTCAGGCAGTGAGAGAAGTCGCCAGAGATGGGGTCAGTCGAGTGACACTGGACCGCATGGTGTAGCGCACACGCCTGTTGCCAGGTGCTGATTTGGTTCTTCTATTTCTGGTGGAAGTACGACAGCGATCAGTCGTCGGTTGTTGTGCCGTTGGTTGGCAGTTTCTTGGATTTGGTGATTGTCTCGCCATCGACCTCCGCCATGCAGATCAGACTGCCGTCGTCCAGTGCAACATAAAGTCGTCCGTGGTGGTCCACTGCCGGACCTTTCAGTTGGTGGCCCGGGAATTCCTGTTCCCACAGCGTGTTCCCTTCAAAGTCGACGGCGACGAGACTGCCGCCATCCGTGACAAAGTAAACTGCCTTGCCGTCCAGCAGAACCACCGGTTGCCGGATTTCGTGGGCACAGCGGTAGGCCCACAGGCGACTGCCGTCCAGAGTGCTGTAGGCTCCCATGAGTCCATCGCAGGTACCAACCAGAACGATGCCATAACTGCTGATGATCGGTTGATTGGATTGCCGGAAATAGGCAAAGGACCCGTTTTCCCATCGCCTTAGAGGCGCAACATAGGCGGAATTGTTGGGCAAGTAGGAGACGAAGCGGTTGGTCACAGGGACATAAAGGTTACTGGCCGCATCCACAGCGGGCGTGCCTCCCTTGGCGAAAGGCACTTCCCACAATGTCTCGCCGTTTCGTATAGCAAACACCTTCTGAATGGTGGTGGCATACGTGATTCCGGCGGGACCCACCGTCACATGCTTGACCGGTTCATCATTAATCGCACGCCACCGCCAGAGACGGTTGCCGTCCGACGACCAGGCGCTCGCAGATTTCGTCTGTCCCTCGGCAACGATCACTGTGTTGTTCGCCACAGTCAGATCGCCGGCGGGCCTACGGCCGCCGAGCTTGACCCGCCAGCGAATTTCGCCAGCCCCATCGATCGAAACCAACTCCGCCGGGGGGCCGACGAGCAGGTAAAGTTGGCCCTGGGCGTCGCTGACTGGTGGGGACACGTGTTGCTTATCCAGGTCGAGTTCCCATCGCTGTTGCCCGGTCGGATCGACACCGTAAAGCACAGTTCCGGCGGTATATGCCAGGTCTCCATTGGGCAGCACGATGGGCGCGGACGATGCTGCACTGGCCGTCTCCAACTGATGGCTCCAGACCTGGTGAGGTCGACGGATGACGGGTCGGCTATCTGGCTGGGGCTGTATAGACTGCCCCTGCATTGCGTTGAGCGTCACTGCCAGGTCTGCCAGGTAAGTCCGGTCATCTCTGAAACGCGAGTCGGGAATTGCATTGTCGCGTTGGGGGAAGGCATGATCGTCCCAGTACGTGCTCGCGGCCCAAAAGGGGTTCTCGAACCCATACCTGCTCAGTCGGACGTCGATTCGCTGACGCAGCCGTTCCAGGGTCGGACGTTGTGCTGTGGACGCAGAATCGCTCAGTCGTTCCAACGCCTCGACGGCTCGATCCCAATAGCGAACGTCATCGATCCCCGCGCGCGTCGCCTCCCATTGGAGTGTCGAGATTACTCCCTCACGCGCTGGATAGACGACTTGGTTGTATGCGGAGGAGGTACTTGTGGGATCATAAATCTTTTCGCGCGGGCGACGATCCTGGTAGCAAAACGGTACGATCCCGTCGTAGCCGCTTGTGATCAGGAAGAATCCGGCGAGCATCCGGTTAATGACTGGCGCGGGGTGCCCGATCTGGTAATAGTAGTAAACGGGCTTGTTCTGTTCGTGAAACAAGTCGCGTACCCTCAGCATCGGGAAATTATAGGAATAAGAAGTCATCGCGCCGGCATCCAGCCAGTCGGTAATTTCCTTTGTGGCGTGGTAAAAGTAAGTGAATGTTTTTCCGCCAGCCCTGCGCACCGCCTTGGACGTTTTGACCAGTTCATCATGTTTGGGTCCACTGCGTGGCGGTTCGTCGATCGTAAAGTAGTAAGGATTGGGTATGTTCGCCTCCTGACAAAAGCCCCGCATCGATTCGACCAACTCATCCATCTGATCAGGATGCCGAGCGAAATATTTACGCGCTCCAACGAGTATCGTATGTTCGGCCAGCCCCGCCTCGGTGCGAAGCCGATAGGCCCGCTTGATCGCCTCCAGGCTCGAGTGGTCGTAGATCGTCGTACCATTAAAGCCGGCTTCTTTGATGTCTTTCAGTTGGGCTCGTATCTGTTGTTGGTCGATCGTGTCGTAAGCATTTCCCGACCCCAGCTTCTGCCGGTAACTCATGATGTAGTGCTTGTCACCGGGCTCTTCCAGCACGATCGGTAGTACTCTAAGACGGACTGGTAGTTCGTGCATCAGCTCCGGCGAGAAGCGAATGCGAATGTGACCCCGGTAATCGCCTGGCGGAGTGGCCGGGGGCACTTTGATCCGCAGCCAGAATTGCGTCGACTGGTTGCTGTGGACGTCGGCCAGCACGTGATCGTGGGCGAGCAGCGAGGGATAGATGCCTTCTTTCATGTCCGCCTGAATCTGCTTCAACTTGACACGGTTGTCCTTCAGGAGCATCTCGGGAGTCAGCCGGATCTGTTTAAGCCCTTTCCGCAATCCGGAACGCTGCCAGTGCGGCACCTGCCAGACGTAAACCACCCGCAAGTCGATGTTGGAAGAGAGAACTGTGTGTTGTTCGTTTGATAGCTCTGAGGCGTCAAGCCGGACCCGATCGTAGTTCTCAAAGGCGTAGATGCTAAACGTCGCCGAGGCTAGCTCGCCCCGTGAGGCGGTCACCTCGACCTTGGAGATGCTCTCGGGAGGGGTCGGCACCGTCGAGGGATACACCGGCTCAAACAGTCCCTTGGCGTACAAAATAAACGGATCGGGATATTTGTCGGGGTCGCGCGTGATGGTCATCACCGGCGGTGCGCCGTACACGGGGACTAGTGCCCCATCAAGCAGACCGGTCAGCAGCAAGGTGGATAAACAGATCCCCCATTTAATCCACCGGTCACATACAGTTCTTTGAGACGTCATCAGTTAATCCGATTCGAGAATCAGTAGCACCAGGCCATTTTATCGTGTGGAGAAATGGTTGGCAAAGTAAGTGAGCTGGGCGCAGATTGGATCTGAAAAGCAACGGCGGTATGGACTTGCAGTGCATGGAAGCCTCGGGCCGTACTCGCTTTTTCTTTATACCACGGGCGGACTCGATCTTCACCGCGGTTTTCTGGGAAAAAATCTGGCCTTCCAGAGATTTGCAGGTCGAGGTTTCACGGACTGTAATTTCGTGCACAAGGAGTGCAAACCAGTGGTTTGTTAAGTTCATAGGGGCGGGGCTGATCCGTACATCCAATAACTTAGAAAAGCACAACCGACAACGGTTCAGAAAATAACTTCCTGGAGATTTCAGAAGGACGAGGTATTTCCTTAGATCCTATGCTCTCGAATGACCTCTCACAAATCGACATGCGGCGCGATTGTCAAACCAAGTGGCCAGAAGAAAAAGCGAAATACCATGCTTGGCCGAAGCTTATGGATCCTGGGCGACTTCTCCACAGAATTTCGCGTGCATTTCATCCCGCTCTTCTTGAGTGAAGAAATGTTGTACATGAGGCGAGTCGACAATGGCCTCTAAATAGGCCTGGGGGATGACGAGGTTCTGTTTGAGTGCCTTGTACTTTGCAGCGTAGTGGGTTTTGTCGCCCGGTTTGCCTGCCGGAAGACGACCGCGATTAACAGGCGCTACCGCGGGATCGATCATTTCGACTGAAGGAATGCCGACAAAGTCTGCAATAAGTTGTGCCTTTTGCTGGTCTGGCAATTCGGTCCTCATGATCAACACATCGTAGGGCTTCTCCTGCAAACGACAGTAACCGTTCTGTTTGTCGAAGGAGTGTTCGTAGATGTTGATACCCAGAGCCGATTGAAACTCACTGGTAAACCATTCGAGGGGTCTCAGGTAGCGATCGGTTTCCAGATAGTTTCGACGGAAATCCTCTGACAATTGGTCGGGACACGGTTCTTCCTGGGGTGTACTTTCACCCAAGTGGACTGCCTTGTCTCCGTAATCGGTTCGGGCAAACGTGGAGAGCATATTCTCAAGGGGGCGACGTACGAGAGTGATGATCTTGACCGGTTTTCGTTTGCGGATGAGGTATTTGCTTGCCCAGCGCGCTGACCCTGGAAAAGGTTGTGTCGCGAGTTTCTTGGGATCCAGGTAATGGGATCCAATCACGAACAACTTGTGGGATTCCAGCGAGCTAAAAACGGCAATTGAGCCGGTTCGCTCCATCGAATAGACAAGGATGGGCGTGCGCCGCCACAGAAAGTAATTGGTGTAGAGCTTAAGAGCCTGCTTGATTTTCCTCACCTGCCCACCACGCTAGCCTGGGATACTGACGAACCAAGTTTTACGACCTAGTCGACAAATAGCGGCTGCTTTGCCTTGCGCATTTCCAGCAGCCAGCTAGAGACCTCTTCTCGCATGCACCACGGCGGGACCGGTTGGTTCTCTCCCAATAACTGGCGAATCATCGTGCCGGAAATCGAGCTCAGATCCTTTGCGTTCGAGACGTCGGACTCAATCATGGCATCTTGTTTTTCTGAGTAATATACCGTATCGAAAAACACGGGTGTGATGCCTATATCTCCCAGTGAATCAAACAGTTCTTTGTTTTGATTCGTTTTGTAGAAACTGCCTACACCTGTATGGTCACGTCCTAACACGAAGTGGGTGCAACCAAAATTCTTGCGACACAAGGCGGTGAACACGGCCTCGCGGGGACCACAATATCGGGAGTAAGTGCTGAACGCAGCCAATAACGAATTGGGAAAACGCGTAGCAATCAGTTGCTCGTACGCCCCCATGATGGCCTCGGGAGTAAAATCACCCGACTTTTTCGGGCCGATGACCGGGTGAATCAAAACGCCGTCCGCATTGCTCCGCTCGCAAGCGTTCGCAATGACATGTTCGTGCCCTCGGTGGGGAACGTTCCGGGTATGGAACGCGACGATCTTGGTCCAACCCTTGATATCGAACACCATCCGCGTTTGTTCTGGAGAGAGCTGGTAGGGCGATCTTGTGATACTCGCTGGCCCCAGATATTCAATCGGGCCTCCCAGCATTGTGACGCCGCGCTCCAGAAACCGCGCAACTCCCGGATGACTTTTGTCGGCAGTTCCAAACCAGCGTTCGGCGACGCTGTCGAGTTCGACCTCGTATTTGTCTTCCAGGTGGAGAATGGCCGTCGATTCGCCGGTTCGGCCATCAATCAATCGAATCGATTGACCTGGTTGGAAGGCGGCAAACTCCTGACTCTTGCCTTGCAGAATGATGGGCATCGTCCAAATGTCGCCCGTCGGCAGGCGATAGTCGTTCAGTACACCTTCCAACTGTGCTTCTGTCATAAAGCCGTTGAGCGGCGAATAAACTCCGTGGACAATCTGCTCAATGTCCATCGCTGTTTCGACGTCGACTTCGACCGCTGGCAGTTTTTCGATCACCGCCTTGGGGACCGGGCGATTCGTGCCCAGCGCGGAGTGCTCGGCGTCGCTGCGTCCATGCAGGGAAGGTAGCAGTAGCGGGCTTGACTCCAACAGATCCTCGATCCGATGACCATCCAACGACCGACGGATTCGCTCAATCATGCTTAATACCATGTCGACGGCACCGACTGGATGTTGGCCAATGGCTGTTTCGGCGGCCAGCACGAGTCCGTTGGCACCATCCAGAAGTGTGTTGGTGATATCGTTTAATTCCGCCCGGGTTGGCTTGCGGTTGACGATCATCGACTCAAGCAGGTTGGTAGCAACATTGACAGGTGTCTTCGCGATATTTGCCTTGCGAATAATTGCCTTCTGCAAGAACGGAATATTTTCCAGCGGAACCTCGCGTGACAGGTCACCACGATCGATTAGGATCTCGTCCGTTTCGACCAGGATCTTATCCAGATTTCGTACGCCCCGTTTACTTTCGATCTTGGAAATAATTGTCGCCTCGGGTCCCGCGTACTTTCGCAACAGGGCAACATCCTCTGCGGTATTGGCAAACGACAAAGCAAAATGGACGATACCGAGCTCTCGGCCGATTTTTACCGCAGCGATGTCGTCGTCAGTCAGCGGTGGCAACTTCGGAGCAGGATCGATTACCACGGCCTTATTCGAGGCAATCTTTCCACCATTGAGAACCACAGTATCGGCGCCATTCGCATCGGTTTTGAGTACCAGTAGCACAACCCCATCGAAGTCGAGTCCAATCAGATTGTTCGGTTCAAGTTCTTCAAACACGGATGCCGGCGTCAGCGACAGGCAATCACTTGTGCCCACGACGGTCTCAGCTGTGAGTCGCACGTGCTGGCGATCACCGACGACCACGTCATTTTCCATGGTGCCGGTGCGCACTTGTGCGCCTTCGGTATCGAGACAAATGGGGGTCGACGAATGCGACTGAATGACGTTGATCGTCTCTGCAACTTTGTCCAATGGGGTATGGGACAAATTGATTCGAAATAAATCAACGTCACGAGCTTGCAAGCGCTCAATCACCTGGCGGTTTAGAGAGCTTGGCCCAAGAGTGCAGAGCACACTAATGATACGGTTTGATGATGCCACTCTTAAGGTCCCTTGTGAAAGAGTCAAGGACACGCATGGTGCCTATTTAGCCATGAAACAGTACAAAGCCGCGCGAGAAATCAGCGGCCAAGGCGACTAAAAGTAGTTTTTGGTAATCAATTATTTGAACGCAAATCCAAACTACGCAGCTGGGTCAGACAGCGCTGCTGGAGCTGTATTGTAGCTAAATTATTGCATGCGGGCAACTAATTGGGGACATTTGGGGAGTGTCCCACGGTATCTTTGTGACGATTGCAATGGGTGAGGCTGGCAAACCGGGAGCACGAGCTGTAGAGAGCCGTGTTGTGAAGGAGGTCTTCTCAGCTTCTGGCGAATCTATGGACTCAGTAACTCCGTAAAAGCACAGACGGGTTATCCCTCAGAACACTCCTACTTACCGATGCGCTTGTTCGCCGAATGGTTCGTTGCCTTAAAATGGGGTACGGCCCCCGCTGATTTATGGAACGGTTTGCCATGTCGAATTTTCTGGCTGTGAAGGAAATAGCGTCGGGAAAACGAACTTTGTCAGGCGGGTCTTCGAATGTTCAAAGACTAAAAAGACTACGAGAGGCTGGCTAAGATCAGGATTGAGTCTGATTGAGCGGAGAGATTGGCGCCGTTGTTTCTGAAAGTTGTACGGGGGTTGGCGGATCGGGTTCAACAGGCGGGGGTGGGTCCAACAATCCGACGTGAGCCATTGCCAGCCGTACGCCTTGCACCGGATCACCGCGTCGCCGCCACGCGTCCAGTACGCGCAGTGTGGCGGTGCGCATCTCTTGTAGCCTGGCGGGATCTTCGGTGATCTGTAGAAGCAATTCTGCAAGCCGGGAGACGTCGCCAGCTGGAAATATCCCTCCGTTGACTCCTTCACGACAAAGTTCTGCACCAGCACCAACCATATCACTCGTAATCATGGCAAGACCAGCAGCGGCAGCTTCGCACACAACGACTGCCCAGGGCTCAAAGCGACTGGGCAATACGAAGACGTGGGCGCAAGTGTACAAGGCACTCAGCTCGTCGCGATCGTTCACAAAACCAGCCCACACGACACGATCGGCCAGCGCCTCGGGGACCCGCTCGCGGAGTTGCTGTTCAAGCTGGCCACCGCCGATGATAAGCAAGTCCCAGTCAGGGCGTTTTGCAGCGATTTCGATAAAGGCATCGATGAGTGTGTCAATCCCCTTCACCGCGGCAAGTCGACCGGAAAAAACGATACGCTTTCGGTCCGGACGAAGGCCAAACTTGCCCTGCGTTGCTTCACGTACTTCTGGAGAAACCTGGAAAATCTTGCCATAGTCGGGTTCATGGGGCATGAAGAAGCATGGTTTGTTATTGCCGCCATATCGCTCGAAGTACTGCTTTCCGCGCGTTCCGCAAGGCATCATCCCCGTAATCCATTTCATGACCCATTTCATGGTAAGGTTCTTAATAAGCCGACGAATGCCGCCAGCCTTGTCCCCCAAGGCATTGGCGTCGGCGAACAAAAAATTGGGTATGTTGTGGCGGTGACACCAGCGGATCAGTCGCAAAGATGCTGGATTAGAGACACCGGTGGTGATGACCATATCAATGTTGTTTTCCTGCAGACAACGAATCACACGTCCTATTTTTCGCCACTCGCGAAAGGGATACCGATTTTTTTCACTCCCGTATTGACCTTTGCCAAAGACGATCGGACGAATTTCCGGTGGCAACTCATAGTCCCACGGCTGCCAGTCGTGCTCGAACAACACCAACGACCAGAGTTCGACCTCGTCGCCCAACTCTCGCACAATGCGCAAGTGCTGGCTGACTCGATAGGGTGCCGCCACCGTGGAAACAATGGCCAGCCGCTTTTTCACAGTGGTCATTAGGAGGGGCTTCTCAAGAGTGTTTGGGGTAACCGTGATTTAAAAGTGATCGTCAAAAGTCGATTTTAATTCGGGGAACAAGTGTTCCGAGTCAAGCATTGTCAACAATTGTCCTTACTCACATCAACCGACATTTTTCATTTTGGGGTTGAACTGCAAATCGACGAGAGGCTCTACCGGAAATCTAATTATAATACGCGGTTTCCCGCGCGTGTCTGGCACGGAAAGTTTCCTGCGCTGTGATCGGCAGTAAAATCTGGCGGACCGCTAAATTACTTACGACCTGCGCCAAACGCGAGATGATAAAGAGGCCAAAGCAAAGAGGGCCAGGAAGAGGGTAGCGGGTTCAGGGACGGGGCTTCCCAGGGATCCATTGGCGGCGGACCCACCAAAGTGTGTTTTCCAGACCAGGTAGTCTAGTGGGCCAATAATGCCATCTCCGTCGCCATCGGCGGCTGTGCCCGGCGATATGGGGCCTCCCGGATGATCCCGCCAGATTGTGTAGTCAGCAGCGTCGACATCCCCATCAAGATCGTAGTCACCCGTTAAGGGCGGTGGTTCTGGGAGCGCTGCGAGTCGGAAACCGACAGTAGAATGGACAACAGCGTGATTAGAATGATGTACAATATTCCGTTCATCGCTGTGGACGTGACCGTACTGGACATAGGATCCACCACGCACAGTGTAGGGTCCCCATCCGTTTGGGTCGGCTTTGGTTGGGTCGGCGGTGACCCATTCGAACACATTGCCTGCCATATCTCTTGCTCCATAGTAGCTCTCATTCCCGGCACTGCCGACCGTGACGACGTTGCCATGGGTTGAACCATTCCAGTTGGCAGACTTCCGATAATTTGAAACGTTCGGACCCGGATTGCTAACATTGCCAGTTGCATCCGCCATGGCTGGGATCGGACAACACGTATCAGTTTGAGATGCGATCCACCACCATCCGTCGCCAAGTCGGGTAGAAGCGCCTGGTTCGTACCATGCCGTCTTGTCCCACTCATGTTCGTTTGGAACAAAAACTTGTGCTCCTGAGTTGCGAGTTCCTACCGTTTCTGGGCCACTGAATGTATACGCACCATCTTCGGTTGTTGTGGAATCTTGCATTCCAGACGGTTGGCCATTATGGAGCCAATTGGCAAAGCGAGCTGCATCGAACCACGACACATAATTTACAGGCTTGTTGCCCATGTTGGCTTTCGGGGAATAAGTATAGCTACCACTGGCACCTGTTTGCGTGATGCCACCGATGTAGTCCGTTCCCATGGAGACATCAAATAAATTGTTAGAATCTGTAGTAGCAACAGCGTTGAGAAAGTCGGCATACTGAGAGTTAGTCACTTCGTATTTGCCCATGCGAAATGAGTAATCCACGGCGCCGTATCCTTCCGTTCCGTCTTTTTTCACACCCGGCCATTCGGGATTGCCAGGATCGCCAACATCAACCCAGTCCATCATGATCTCGGCTGATGTACTGCTGACGAACCCCAGAAAAGCTGTCGCCGTGACGAGCCACACGAGCGATTGTTGTATTGTCATGATGAGGTTCCGGATTATCTTTGAGGATCAAAAATCAAGACGCACCGGCCTAAAATGGTTTGCTTGAAGGTCCAATTCGCGAGACGAGACTCAGAGGAAATGTTCGCAGAGCACAAAATAGAAACTACTTTAGCGGTTTCGATAAAACGCATGGTGTCGAGCAACATTCCAGTTGCGACCAACCCCCATTCTACCAACGAGATAAATTCCTGCCACTTTTTTGTAATAGTACCCGCAAAATATAAGGAAGAAACAGTCAATATGGCCGTCCGTCAGCTTATGGGTTTCCCTGCCTATGCCTGGATCAAACTCCGAACAGGAATCGTGTTTTCTGTCCGAAATATTTGCTGGGTTATATCCGCAGGGTGCAATTCTTGAAGTGCCAGAAGCAAAGTATTCTGAACTGGAACAAGTTTGGTGAGATTTCATGGTCCATATTTTCCGTCTCGCGTGATTTGGGAAAGGCTGGCTTGCTTTGACTGGGGAAACTTGGGTGGAGTCACTTGAAGTCCCCAAAGTGACGAAAGGAGATTTGTCGGACAAAAAAACGCCGTGCAGCAGGTTGTGTCCGATTTATTTGCGTCACGGACTCTTTGAAGGTGGAGGCGGACCTCTGAACCTCAAGCGATTCAGCAAGTGTCAGGCCCCGGGCTCAGCGCCTCAACCGCTTGAGACTCGCGCCGATAGCCGGGAGCGAACCGGTCGAGGTTTGCAAAAGTGTAGACGCGGTGAACATGCCCTTTTGTTCCACAAACGGACAGACTTCCCCCGGCCTGCTTGAGGAGATTGCTGGCCGTAAAGATCAACTGGAAGATTCCCCACGTATGGTTCGTGTAGCCGAGCTTTGAAAAGTTCAAGACAACACGGTTATGCCCGGCCGCGATCGCATCCGTCAGCACACGGTGATAGTCCTCTTTTCGGTGTTTCTTTGAGTCCAAACGGCCGACTAAAAACTTCAGTACGAGAACGCCCTGTTGTGAACGACTCTCCAGCCAGTCTAAAGGGTCGGTCCCAGGTGTAGCAGATTCACTTACCAGCTTCTTCGGTTGATCGGGTTCTGGCGCTGGTGGTGCTGCGTTGGCAACAGGGGACATCCCTTTTTTCGGTCGGGGGTCATGTTGTTCTATCCAGTCTATCGTCGGTTGAACCC
>JAKVBZ010000100.1 GCA_022448645.1 Pirellulaceae bacterium | reverse complement strand
GGAATTTCCGACACGCAAAACACACTCGTGGCCAACGTTCCCGGCGGTGGCCTGACCTCCGTGCGTCGCGCGGGGGACCTGATCATCACCACGGGTCACGGACCAGACCCGCCCATCTCGATTTACCGGGTCGGAGAAACGTCCACAGATCCGTTCACACCAGTCGGGTCGATAACCTTTACTTATCCACCCGGCGCTGACAATTGTCCTTCCCCAACTTGCTGGCAGCATCGCCATTCGGCTCTTTCTGTTCGTCAAACGCCTGGAATTGCCGACAGCTATGACATCCTTTTTCACATCGGTTCGAAAACCAATGCCGACATCACTTCTGCTACGGTTGATTTGTCGAGCGACATCGGGTTGACCGGTACGCTGAATGGTGATGCCTTGCACATGTTTCGCCTAACAGACCATGCTACCAGCGTCAGTGGTTCGAATCTGACTCAATTAGCTAGTGGATTGCGAAACGCAGCAGGACACGCATTTCAACCAGGCACCGGAGACCTATTTTTCCAAGACAACGGGATCGATGGATTATTGAATCGTGGCGAGCCTCTGAGTGCCGACGAACTGAACGTCATCCCGGCTGCTGAGATCGGTGGCACGATAGACTTCTTCGGATTTCCGGACAACTATACGGAATATCGAACCGATGTGCTTATTGGAGAAGCGGGCACTCTACCACGATTCGCATTTCAACCCATTCCTGCACCTATCGGCGCAGAAGCGGAGGGTGCCAACGACATTGCATTTTCTCCGGAAGCTTTTCCCGCTCCCGTAAATCAAGGAGTGTTCGTAGGAATGCATGGACAGTTTTTACAAGGCGGAGTTAGTAACCAGGAGAATCCTCTGGTATTTGCGAACCTGTCAGATGATTCATACTTCCATTTCATACAAAACACGGAACCAGCAGTAGGTCATCTGAACGGGCTATTATCCACGGCAGACTCATTGTATGTCGCCGACATGTCGCCGACCGGTAACCTTGGCGGAAACGTGGAAAATACCGGTATCGTTTATCAGATCACCAGCGCCGTACGCCACTGGATCCACCCCCACGGCGCGGCAGACTGGTCTGCCCCGAATCATTGGACAGGCCATGGCGCCCCAGCCAGCTTTTGGAAAGCCCGACTAACGAACACCGAATCCGTGGACAAGCGAGCCATTGTCAACAATGATGCCACGGTACGGGAAGTGACCGTCAATGGCGACAATCACTGGATGAGTCTCCACATTGAGTCCGCAGTCAAACTTCATGCGCCCGGAGGAGTCGTCCTAGAATCACTCAGTGAGTTAAGTGGTGGCGGCATTGTGGACGGTGACGTGACGAATCACGGTCGACTATCGCCCGGGGCTACGTGGACCGGAAGCATGCCACCACCAGCAACTGGCGACCACTCGACTCCAGAGCCTTCCACACTATTGTCCATGCTGTTGGCCGTTCTTTTCGTGTTGTCGTTGAGAACCACACTAACCAGCCATTCACAAACTGGTTAACCCCTTCGGGCAACTTATTCAATCGAGCAAATCGAATCGCTTCATTTTGTTGTAGAGTGTGACTCGGCCGATACCAAGTTCTGAAGAAGTTTCTTTGCGGCTATATTTATTGCGTCGCAAGGAATCCTCGATGATCCGTCGCTCGAGCATGTCCATCTGTTCGCCAAGCGTCCTCAATGGTCCTTGAGGTGTTGCCGAAAAGGTTTCGGCAACGTCGCCGATCGTACTCGGCAAATCACTAACGGTCAGCTTACCTCGACGGCAATACAACACCGACCGGTGAACAACATTTTTCAGTTCTCGAATATTTCCTGGCCATGCGTAGGAGCGTATCGCCTGGATAAACGATGGATCGGTTTCGCGCAGATTAATATTGTGCCCGCGACTATAGTCGAGGGCAAAGCGCCGAGCAAGGTATTCAATGTCCCATGGCCGGTCCCGTAATGGCGGCAGGTGAAAATTGACCACATTCAAACGATAGTACAAATCGGGACGAAACAACCCCGAATCGACCAGTCCCGGTAGTTCATCATTTGAAGCAACAATCAGCCGAGCCTGCGAATATTGCGTCTCATTGCTTCCAACCGGTTCATACTCACTGGTTTCGATAACCCGCAACAACTTCGCTTGTTGATCCAACGGCAAAACGTCGATTTCGTCCAACAACAAAGTGCCATCCCCAGCGGCAGCAAACTTACCTTCTTTGTCGCGATCGGCACCAGTAAAGGCTCCTTTGACGTAACCAAACAATTCGCTTTCGATCAAATCGGGAGGAATAGCACCACACGCAACGGTGACGAATCGTTCATCGCACCTGGGCGACAATTCATGAAGGACCTGAGCAAGATGCGTTTTCCCTGACCCCGTCTCACCAGTAAGCAATACAGTGACGTCATAACGAGAAGCCAATTCCAATTCATCCAATGTCTGGAACAATTCAGGCGAAAACGTGACCAACAAATGCTGCCCCCCGACGAGAGTCTTGTGAGGCAGAGTCTTTAGCAGTCGCTCCAGTTCGTGACTCATTCCATGACCGTTGTCCAAGGCCTGTCTCAATCGCCCATAGTCAAGCGGCAGATCCAAGCACATATCGACCGCCTTAGTGACCAACCGCAGCAGCTTCGTGGGACAATCAGGATCGACAAGAGCATATATCGGAGCCAACTCGACAGCCTGTGTCATGTCGGCCATGAACCTCTTCGGCGACGTCGACCCAATGGTTTCGGGCCTCATATGCACTAACACGGCTCGATGTGCCGTGGATGCAAGCTGCTGCTTTAAGGATTCCAGCGAATCGCATTGAATCAGGCAATAGGCCCCACCCAATTCACCCGACAACTCACTTCGCAATTCGTGATCGTTGCTAAGCAACAACACAACATGGTTTTCCTTCGAAACCGAATTGTCGTCGACGGTGAACTGTTTATTAGTGTTTAAAGATTCCATCATTGCTGGTTCCATAACGATTCGCCTGTAGATAGAAGCCACAATCCAATTTGTCCAGTACTGCCTTGATCGTTGCTTCCTGCGACAGCCAATAACGTTCCATCGAGCGACACAGTCATGGCGGTCAACCGTTCCGCCTTTCCGAGGACAACAAGATCGGGACCATTTCTCGATAGATCCCAAATCCCGATTTCTCCACAAGCATCGCGTGACACGAGAACATGTCCATTCGGTGCTACACGCAACTCGACGATAGTTTGCCCATGACCACCTACGGGTGGACGAAGTAGTCGTCCCGTATTGACATCGATCATCTTTAGCTGGCCTTGATGATCGCCCACAACCACCACTGGTGACTGTGGCAAAAAACACACGTCGGAGACGTTTCCGTCAGGAACCGAAATAGAACGCAGTTTTGTCCCCGTCGAATCCCAGACAACCAACTTGTCACCCGTCGAAGCTACCGTCACCACCCATCGACCGTTAGAAGACAGATCAAACACGTGAGTTAGCAAAAACTCATGAGACAAGACAGCCCGAGCTTTCTCCTGAGGAGCATTCCATAACAAAAACTGCTGAGTCGATTGCTGGCCCGGCGCTGCGACAGACGCCACGAGAACGTCTCCCTGATGATTCCATTGCACAGCTGCGATCGGATTATCGTCCTCGTAGATCTGTTGTTTGGATACCGCATTGGGTTGCTTGAGCTGTAATCGTCCGACGCGGTCGCCCCATGCCAGCACGCCCCGGGATGAAACGTCCAGACAATCAATCCCAGATTGAATGTCTGACAAAGGAGCCACGCGCGACAATCGTCCATCTTGGACTCGCCGCAATAAACTAACGGTGGCATTACCGCCAATCCCGACAACAACGTCCCCCGCTGGCGCTATGCGTGCCGTGACCATCCCCGCTGGAAGAAGCGTCTCCGGTCGGGCATCTTGCCCCGAAACCAAGTCCCAGGCGTACCATTCCGCGTTGGTAGCGGTCGCAACTAGCAAATCGTGCGTGTTTGCCAGTTGTAATTCCGTCATCTCCTGATCAACAGACTGCACCCAAACCAAACGAGGTGAAAACGTCGCTGGCCCCCACAACTCCCATCGAATCCAATTGTGGGCTCCCCGAATTCCAAGCCTTCCCACCGTGTGTGGGTCCGTAGATCCGACGTCATTGATCTCCTCCAACAACCAATTCTCCAGCCCTGCCCAGTGACGCTCAGTAACGTACTGCGTTTGAACTTGCGTCGGGTCTTCACGACCCAACAACGTGACACCATTGGCCACCAATTTGATGGGATTGACGACCGAGGATTGCCAATCTACTTGTGTCTCCTGCCGATCATTCTCAGAATCACCAGCAGACTTGTCGTTCGTAAATGGCATGTCGTATGTCTGGTCAACCAGGTCGGTGTCCCAGTCATTTTTGAACAAAGCCTCTTGATCGTCTGTTTGAACTTTAGCAGCTGCTCCCAGCCAATGTCTCACCGTGTCGAACATCTGGGGAGCTACCAACACAGCCATGGTCCCGATGGCTGTGGCGAAAAACAGCAAAGTCCATAGGACCACCAAACCGAACGCACCGGGGTTTCGAGACTGTGGGGGTGCAGCCGTTGCGACGCTTCTAGTTCCGTCAGTGATGATCCCCACACACGACTGGCCAACATCGTTCTTATTGGTCAGGTTGGTACTAGTTACACGTTTACGAACCGCAACGTTCGCCCCAACGACAGCGACTCCAGGTGTCGCCTCAAGATCGCCTTGGGGCCCAGCCGTAGCAACAGCCTGGGCCTCGCCTTGGACGAGAAGATGTTTACGCAGAAGATCAGGCAGGTCGGCGCCGGTGGCATGAGTCGACAACATTTCCACCACATCACGCGGTCGCAGGTAACGATCTTCGGGAGATTTGGCCAACATGCGATGAAGGACACAGGCCAATCCTTCGGACACGTCCGCCCGCAATCCACGAATCGGCGGCACTGGTTCGTCGACCAAAGCCTTTATCTTTTTCAGCAGTGTCTCGTACTTCTTTCCGTGGAATGGCGTGTTACCGGAAAGCAACTTGTAGAGCGTAGCTCCTAAACTGTAAATATCGGCGCGTGTGTCGACGACATGGCTATTATCTCCTTGTTCTGGCGCCATGTACTCGATGGTCCCTATCAATTGGCCTTCGTTGGTTAAATCGGTTTCCTCGACGGGTTGGTCCTGCAGCAATGCGATTCCCAAATCCAGCACTTTCACACTTCCAACGTAAGTGAGCATAAGATTCGACGGTTTGATATCCCGATGAACCATGCCATGTCGGTAAGCATGATCAAGCCCCGCTGCTGCCTGCCGTACGATCTCGCAGGCTTCAGGAATTGGCAGTGGCCCTATTTCTTTGACCAAATGTCTCAAATCGATTCCCTGCACAAATTCCATCACCAAATATGGCATATCTTCGGCTTCACCAGCGTCGTACGCGTGAACGATGTTGGGATGGTTCAGTTTTCCCACCGCCTTCATTTCACGTTCGAAACGACTCACTGCATCGCCGCGACTCAACCGCTTTTGCGACAACACTTTTAACGCGACAACACGGTCAAGCTTTGTGTGAAGTGCACGATAAACGGCTCCCATGCCACCTTCGCCAATTTTTTCGAGTACTCGATATTCATCCAACTGTTCAGGCTTTCGCAATGAAAGTACACTGGCCCCACTATCTAAGGCGGCTAGATGGAGCTTTCCCAGACCAGATATGAGCTTCTGGTAGCCTGGTTCACACCAGCACTCATCGGAGGAAGGTGGTTCCCGTAACCCGGCAATCACAGAATCCGAAATATCCTCCAATTGTCCAATCATGCCATCACATTCAGCGCAATTCTCGAGATGCCCCATGACCCAATCGGCCACGGGTTCTTCCAAGACGCCCAGTAAATAATCAGCGAGCTGATCTCGCGTCGGACACTCGACGTGACTCACTGAGTTTCTCCTTCGCCATCGACTGTACGGTAGGACAACGTAAAAAGTCTAAACGGTAACTATCTCGACACTCGCCGCCGACTGAGTGCCTGGTCTACCTCCACCAAACCAACGCTCACGCGCAACGAGAGACCACACGTAACACACAATGCTTTGCGCTTTTCCGTAATGGCCCGCCGTCGCACTTCTCGCCAGTCTTTCGGCAACAGGCTGGCGAACAGCACAATTCGTGGAGGCCAAAGGCGTTTCAACCTAAGCCAACTAAATCAAATCTCCCATCTCTTGCCGCAAGCGGCGCAAAATACGGTACTTGGCCTGCCTCACCGCCGATTTGGTCATGTCCAAATCTTCTGCTATCTCAGCCGAGGTATGACCCTTTACAGCAGATCTCCAAAAGGCCTGAAAAGTGTTATCCGCGAATTCGGCTCGTATTACATCCAAAACACCATGCAACAGCTGGTGTTTATCGTCTTGAGTAGGCACCCAATGTGACTCGTCGTTAACTAGCTCATCATTTACATCAGGGACTGCGCCCAATCTCCATTGAATCTGCGTACCTCCTACAGCTTTTTCTCGTCCAGCGCGCGCACGCGCCAAATCGCGAATCTTGTTCCGAGTGATGGTCCATAGCCAGCCTCGAAAGCTATGCCGTTTCCCCTGTTTTTTAAAATCAACAACTCGACGATGAATCGCGCGAAAAACTTCTTGAGCAATATCTTGAGCGTCGTCCTGTTGCAACTGACTACGACGACAAAGACGATAGACTAGAGGAGAATACAGATGGACTAGTCTCTGCCAAGCCTCGTCGTCAGCCGATTGAACTCGCATCAAAAGGCTTGTATTCAGAGTTTCAGACGCATCGGCCGTAATACAAGAAGTCTCTTGAGATGCAGTACCGTCGTCCAGTCGTGCTGATTCACGCTGGTCTTCCGCAGAGACCGCCACCTGGGCAGCGTCGGATGTGAGTGGTCGAGACGTAATGGTTTGAATCCTCAACGTACGCTATAGGGTCGATATCATTCTGTGCTCACATTCCCGTAAATCAACGCGGACAGCCAAATTGACCGAACGCTTTGTCGACATGCCTAAAGACCCCCGCGACAACTGGACATTGAACACATAAACAAATGAACAAACGCCACCACACTCAAGAACCTGCCGTTCCCAGCGACTAGGCCACAATGACCTCAGTACGCTGCTTCCAATGGCAAACCGCCACAGAGAAACCAACATGCATGCTGGCCCCTCAGAGCGTAGCTCTATGAGCTGTCCGAGCAATAAGCCAATTACCGGACAGAGAGGATAGACACTTTGAGGTCCGGGTGATAAAACCTCCGTTTAACTAAATGCCCATGGCAATTTGTGAATGGTCAGCATGCTCGGCCCTGGACACTGACCAACTTGAACGACGTCGCCCGCATCCACCTGCGGAACGATACAATTCATTGCTTATTTGGAAGTCATTGCTTAATTAGAAGGAACACTGCAAACAAATGAGCCTTAGAACTTCTTCAATCAACGCTCATTAACAAATACTTGGCAGCTTCAGTATTTTGTAATCGATCCCTCACTTAATGTCAACAAATTGGAACGCAATCATCCAAAACTTTTCTATCATGTTAAAAGTACGAAACGGAAGCCGAATGCCACACCGAAACTAGCATTTCATGTGGTAACTGACTCCCGTTAACTTATAAAAATCACCCGGAAAATCTGGGACCTTCCCAGTTGATTCCAGGCGCTATTTGGGCAGGCAGGACAGTTCGTTGAGTTGACAAAGACCTTGTAGAGAATTGAAACCAATCATGAATGCATTACCAATTCGGACAGACAACTGCACCTTAGACTTTTTGGCATTGGGTTCGCTTGTGCACCGTGTCGACCCAGGCGTCGTCCCTTTCCGTCGAGCTAGAAGTTTCGACGTGCACGTTTCCGGTGGTGAATACAACGTAGCTGCCAACCTGGCTGATTGCTTTCACTTAAAGACGGGTATTGCCGCGGCCATGGTGGACTATGGCATCGGTGAATTGATCCAGGCCCGCGTCCGAGAAATGGGCGTGACTCCGTTTTACAAATGGTTCGAACACGACGGCGTCCGTGGACCCAACATGGCCACCGTTTATAGTGACCGTGGTCAGGGCGTACGACCTCCGGTCGTGTTCTATAATCGGGCCAACGAAGCAGGCGCGATGCTGAAGCCGGGCGACTTCGACTGGCCAGGAATCTTCTCACAAGGCGTGCGTTGGTTTCATTCGGGAGGAATTTTCTCTGCCCTATCTGCATCGACAGCGGATCTGATCATCGACGCGATGCAAGCGGCCAAATCCGCCGGCGCTATCAACTCATTTGATTTGAATTACCGCGACAAATTGTGGACCTCTCGGGGAGGTATTCAGAGCTGCCATGAAACCATGTCTCGCATTGTCAGCCACGTCGACGCTCTTTTCGGCAATGAGGAAGATTTACAGCAATGCCTTGGCATCGAAGGACCAGAAGTTGACGACCAGCAGTCCAAGCTGAGCTCATCTTCTTTCTTTGAAATGATGAACACCGTCACTGACAAGTTTCCCAATGTCAAAATGGTGGCAACAACGCTACGTGACGTTCATTCCACAAATCGTCACGGATGGGGCTCCGTGCTTTGGCTCAATGGAGAACGTTTTGAAAGTCCCACATGCCAATTGGACGTACTTGATCGTATCGGTGGCGGAGATGGTTTCGCTGCAGGATTGATCTATGGGCTGCTCAACGGTCGACAACCAGAGGAAGCCTTAAGGTTGGGTTGGGCCCACGGAGCACTCCTACCTACTTTTCCTGGGGACGTAACGATGGCAAAACTGCCAGAAGTCGAAGCGTTGGCTCAGGGAGGTTCGGCTCGCGTCCAGCGGTAAAACTCCAGCTACACGTTATGGTTAGCAATGTCATCCTCTTCCATTGCTGCCAAATGCGGCAAGTTACGATACGCGTCCTCATAGTCTAAGCCGTACCCAACAACAAATTCGTTCGGTATATGAAAGCCAACAAACTCTGGCCTGTGTGAGACTTCTTGACGACCTTCCTTAGACAACAGTACCAGTGATCGCACAGATTTGGCGCGCAGCTCATGCATTTTGGCAATGACTTCGACGAGCGTATGCCCGGTATCAAAAATGTCATCTACCAGTAACACATCCCGTTCTTCAATGTCTGGCATCAGATCGGCATTGATCAACAGCTCACCTCGCTCTGTCGTCGCTCCATGGTAGCTACGAGCCTGGATCACACCGACCCGCATTGGCATGTCAAGTTGACGGATCAGGTCTGCCAACAGTACTACGCTTCCTGTTAAAACGCCGACAATCGTCAGCGGTCGGCCATCGAAACAGGCAGCCACTTCGGTGGCCAAACGCTGAACTCCTTCCTGTAAATCCTGTTCAGTTAGCAACGTCTTCAAAGCGTATCTCCTGGTTTTGCCACGAATGAGTGTGTCGCCACAGCTTCGCAACCAAAGTTCTCGACAAAGTAGGCACTACAACATGACGCCAGCCACGCAAGCGGTCATAAAAGCGGCCAACGTCCCACCCAACATGGCACGAAAACCCAACTTGGCCAAATCGGCACGACGTTCGGGAGCGATTCCTCCGATTCCACCAATCTGGATTCCGATGCTTCCAAAGTTCGCAAAACCGCATAGAGCGTAGGTCAAAATCAACGTACTTCGTTCGCTAAGCTTAATTCCTGAATCCGGCTGTCCCCATTCACTTAAACGGGCATACGCTATCAGCTCATTCGCCGCCATCTTCAGACCCAACAACTCACCAGCCCGAACACAGTCGCCTCCTTCAATGCCCATCAGCCAGGCTATGGGAGCAAAACCATAGCCCAAAAACAACGCTAGAGACCATTGCCGTTCATCGGCAAATCCTAGCAGGGAGCCAGTCCAGCCGATGAGGGCGTCCAACATCGCAATGAGGGCAAGAAAAGCAATCAACATCGCCGCTACATTGATGCATAATTTCATGCCGTCAGTGGCTCCTTGCGCAGCCGCCTCGATGACGTTCGTCGTCTTTTGCTCAATGGGAACCTGAACAACGCCCGTCGTTTTCGGTTTCTCTATTTCTGGAATCATCACCTTCGCAATCAACAGCGCCGCCGGAGCAGAAATGACTGATGCCGTCATCATATGGCTCGGGTCCATCCCAAACTGTACGTACAACGCCATGACGCCTCCTGCGATGGTGGCAAAACCACCCACCATGACCGCCATCAACTCTGACTCGGTCATATCCAAAACGTACGGACGAACAACCAAAGGAGCTTCGGTTTGTCCCACAAATATGTTCGCCGCAGCGGATAGACTTTCGGCGCCCGAAGTGTGCAATGTTTTTTGCATGACCCAAGCAAACACCGCTACGACCCACTGCATGATGCCCCAGTGATACAGGATTGACATCAAAGATGAGAAAAAAATGATGGTGGGCAAAACGCCAAACGCAATCGTACGCAGCAACGTTACAGAGTGAGGCAACTCCGGATCCCCTCCGCGAGGATGAATACCAAACACCAACCCGGTACCTTCATCAACATACCCGGAAATCTGCGTAAAGAAATCTCCGATCACCTGAAACAGCCATTGCCCACCCGTCGTATTGAATACAACCGCAGCCAGCATAAACTGCAGGAACACTCCCCCGATCACCACTCGCCACGGAAACCGGTTCTTATGTCGGCTCAGCAACCAGGCAATCCCCACCATGGCAAACAGGCCCATGAAACTGATCAAGCGGAGATACATTGTATCGATCTAAGACTGGGAGAAGTACTAAGAATGAAGCCGTCACCGTACCAGGAATTTGCTCGCCATCCCAGCCCCTTAGCACTAGCCGACTGAATCAGACCAATGGCGTTTGGCCAATTTGATTCCTCTTGTCACAGCACGGTGCAGGCCTTCGGTGATTCACCACAGATCATTCACCAAAAGAATCCGACCTACGCCGCATCACCCAACCAGACCAACGCCTCCGACACTTGCCGAAAAACTCAATGCGAACACGGTCTCCGTGGCAGACCCCCTACGGGCTTGGCTGACGGACACCCACAACACGGGCGGCCTCCGTTTCTATTGAGGCGTATTGAAGGCACGATCACCAGCGTCACCCAGCCCGGGCACGATAAATTTATGTTCGTTGAGCTCGGGGTCGACGGCACATACAAAAACCTGAGTTTCCGGAAATTCTGACTGGACCTGAAGAATGCCTTCTTGCGAAGCAATAATCGACAAAAGTTTTATCGTAGACACTCCCCAATCTCGAAGTGCCGACAACGCCAACCTGGCCGACCCACCGGTCGCCAACATGGGATCCAGGATGAAGGCTACGTCCACAGCCTCATGCTCTGAGATCTTGTTGTAATATGCGACAGGGCGAGCCGTTGCTTCGTCGCGAAATAAGCCCAAGTGCCAAACTTCTGCCGTCGGTAACAAATTCAGCAGAGGGTCGACCATCCCCAGCCCGGCTCGCAAAATAGGCACCAAACCCACCCGTTGCTGCAGCCGATGCCCCGGTGCTTTTGTCAGCGGTGTCTGAACTTCGATCGACTCCACCATAAGGTCTTTCGTGGCTTCATAGGCCAACAATACAGCCAGACGTTGAGTCAACACACGGAATTCGGCCGGTCCGGTTGACACGTCGCGCAAACGTGCGAGATGATCTTGGATAAGTGGATGAAAAACTTCTGACACGCTCATAGCATCATTACGTTTCTTTTATGTTGAGCCGACGCACCCTTACACATCACGAAGCCGACCTTGGCACCTGGATTTTTTGGCGTCGGCCAATATTCTTGAACCAGATCTTTCTTTTGGTTCTATGCAGTTACCCCCAGCATGGCAATGCCGAAGCTATCAGCTCCATTCGCAACACGATCCGGGTCGCTTCATTTAACGTTGCACTTTACCGTTCCACACCAGGTCGTCTGGCAACTGACCTCCGCACGCCCGAAACCAAACAGGTCCGCAAGCTGGCTGAGATCATCCAGCGAGTTCGGCCGGACGTCATTGTGATCAATGAATTCGATTCTGACCAGTCCGACCACAATGCTTCTTACTTTGTGAACAACTATCTGTCCGTATCTCAAAATGGCCAGCCACCCCTGCCATATCGCTACGTATTTTCTAGTCCCGTCAATACTGGCGTATCTTCTGACCGCGATCTAAACAAAAACGGAAAACTTACGGAACCCGCAGACGCATTGGGCTACGGGAGGTTTGAAGGACAGTATGGCATGGCGTTATTGTCGCGTTACCCGATTCAGCACGACAACATCCGCACCTTCCAACAGTTCCTATGGAAAGATATGCCCGCACCCCAATTACCCACCAATCCAGAGACGGGAACACCATTTTACAGTGACTCCGATATGGAAGTCCTCCGATTATCTTCCAAAAGCCATTGGGACGTTCCGATCAACATCAATGGTCAGATGCTTCATGTCCTGGCAAGTCACCCAACACCACCGGTGTTCGATGGCCCGGAAGACAGAAATGGCTGCCGAAATCACGATGAAATTCGCTTCTGGGCAGACTACATCGACCCTGAAAAGAGCCACTACATTTATGACGACACCGGACGTCGAGGTGGCCTTCGGCCAAACAGTCGTTTTGTCGTCGTCGGGGATCTCAATGCCGACCCTCACGACGGAGATAGTCGTGACCACGCCATTCGACAACTCACCGAGCACCCACGGATCCGACAACATCCCGTGCCCGCCAGCTGCGGCGGTGCAGAACAATCCAAACTACAAGGACAGGCCAACGCACAACATCTAGGAAACCCAGCGTATGACACAGCCGACTTTGGCGACAAGAATTCTGGCAATTTACGTGTCGACTATGTATTGCCTGCCGCCACACTGAAGATCACCCAAGCGGGGGTTTATTGGCCGCCACCTGACGCGGCTGAACACCAACTGCTCGACGCGTCCGACCATCGTTTGGTATGGGTGGATCTAGTGTTGGAGTAGGATGCGGTAGTTTTTGGCTGCAGTCCATGGACCTTACCGCCGTCTCAGTCCACAAGCAACAGATCCAAGAAACACCTATTCCGCTGATTCTTCTCAGCTACTCCATCGAGCTTAGGGCTGTCAGGAACTCACTCATTTCGCCAGCGGCGTGATTATCACCTTGTTCCTGTGCCTTCTCGATGCCATCTTGAAGTACGGCTCGAGCCTCCTCCAGTCGCTGTAACTTTGCCAGCTGCTGGCCTGCCATAAAGAAAGCCGGAACGTAAGGTGGATCCAGTTCACGCAATTCCTGCAACCGCGCAAGGCTTGACTCGTGATCACCCTCCTTGTCCAACTCCATCGCAAGACTATACCTGAGGAATGAATCCTCAGGCTCCTCGACCAACATGGCTTCAATTTTTTCACGACGAGTCGGCATAGCGAGCATTCAGTGGGCCATTACAACCCTGTTTTCAACCGGATAAGCTGACCGTTCCCTACCTGATTCTCACCCTCTACTTCGCCAATCAGAGTGATGTAGAGTGATCCATCTTCGCCAAAGGCCAAGCATGTAGGTTTCTCCAAACCCACAATTTTGACAGCATGGATCCCATCATTCTTGTCGTCGTCTAAACGAAACAAGCCACCTTGCGAAGTATCCAGCCAGGCGAAATCCAAAGCGTATAGGTGCCCCTTGGGACTGTACGCCAATGCGGTAATGTCGTGCAAACCGGTATCGCGGTCCAGTATCACCGAGCCATTTTGTGCATTGTAAAAGTTTAGTTTCGCATCATTTTCTACGGTGATCTCGCCCATTTGGCCAATGACCACTTCGCCTCGTGGACTGATCGTAATCCCGACCGGCGCGTCGGTGGGCGGATCGGTGGCTTCCTTGGTGGCAATAAATCGCTCCAAAGCGCCGAACTGGGTACCATCTATATCGGCTTTCGCCACCCATCCCTTCGTGTCGTCGCCATTCGCCGTCACGAAGATTGCCTCATCGGTAGCAGCAATACCATAAAAGTTGCCTTCTGCCTTAATCTCCTCGGTGGCTGTCACAGGCCCCACCTTAACACCATCCCCATAGGACACCGGCCCGGCACCCACTTCCGGAATGTTGAATACGCGCACAAACTCTTCGCCGTCAGCATATCCGCCGTCTGCCACAGCCAACCGGCTGTTGTCCAAAAAAGCAATTCCCAATGGACCGATGTCGTACTTCGGACCCTTACCATAAACGTCCAAATTAGACCCAGAAATCACTTCCTCGGCTTGGCCATTTACTACACGAATCACACGGCCTGCGGCACTTTCGGAGACGAATATGGTCCCCGTACCTGGTTGCACGGCAATACCACACGGATTTTTCAGGCCATCCAAAACAACTTCGATTTCTTCTTCCGCAAAGCTGTTATATGGAAACATCGTTAAACCAACCATGACCAACATGGTGCGCCAGCCGTGAAACGCATTCATCATTGCACTCCTTGAAATTACCAACGGATAGGATTTTTTTATTTTTTGTCCTGTGGACACATCTTTTCTACAAAGGATTAATCTGGAAGATTCGGTGGGTCGAAATCAGGATACGCATCGCTACTCAACGCCTCTGTCAAGAATGTCACCACGTCTGCCTTTTCTTGATCTGACAGACTAAGAGGCCTCATTTCTTCATCCAATTGTGGATTCTGGATACCTCCACGGTCGTAGTAATCAATCACATCTCCTAATGTGGCCAAGCTACCGTCGTGCATGTAAGGGGCAGTCCGCGCGATTTCCCTAAGCGTCGGAGTCTTGAAGCTGCCACGATCGCCGAGCCGTTTCGTAATTTCTTCTCGGCCCGGATCGAATTTTTCCTTATCCATGCCGATTCCTATGTTGTGAAAACCACCGTCGGCGAAATTCCCTCCCGTATGACAAGCACTGCAGTGTGCTTTATTGAAAAACACATCCAAACCACGCTTTGCGGCTGCCGATAACGCTTCATCGTCACCTTGGATTTTAAAGCGATCAAAAGGCGCATCTGCTGACAGAACTGTGCGTTCAAACGAGGCGATCGCCCGGCCAATACCCTCGGACGTCACCTCCGTACCAAACACCTGTTGGAATTGTTTCCGATAGCCTTCGATCGCGTTTAACTTCGCCACAACGTCTGGCAACTTCATGTCCATTTCGATCGGATTCTGAATAGGACCTAAGGCTTGACCTTCCAGCTCCACTGCCCGACCGTCCCAGAATTGGAGTTGTTTTGTAAACTTTATCGACCCAGCGTTCAGGTACCCAGCATTAATGATGGTCGGCGCACTACGACCTCCCACTTGTGCTTCCACACCGGTAGCAAAAGCCTCTCCGTTGGACCAACCTTTCTGTGGATCGTGACAACTGGCACAGGAAATAGTGTCATCACGCGACAATCGCGGGTCGAAATACAGCTGTTTCCCTAGCGCCACCTTAGCATCCGTTAAAGGATTATCCGCCGGGATCCGCAAACGTTTTTTTTCCAAACCAAGTGGCACGTGCAGATCGTACGTATCGCTCGCTGACGCCGGCGTTACGCACGCCAAGCCCGCCGATAGGATCGAAAAAAGAACACCGCCTACGAAGCAAAGATGGAGACGTTGCATAAAGGGCGTTCCGCAAAGCCGTGGTGCGCTAAAGCCGTCATTTTCCATCAGGAAGCAACAACTCGCAAGGTGGGAGTCGTTCGATGACCCCGGTTACCTATAAAATAATGAAAAACGGCTTGACGTTGTACCGGCCATACGTTGCCGTTGTGCCACAATGAGTAATTTCTGCTGAAAGTCGAGTATGGCCAGTTTTTCTCTATAAATCTGAATGTCGACGTTCCTCACAATCTTCTCCGGCAGATCGGTTTGAGTGAACGGGCAACACACTCACAAGAAAATAGTTTCAGAAACTACGGGCAAACATGAGCGTGGTTTTCCAACGCCGTCCTGGAAGGGTTTTCGAAACAGCTCCCAACCCGATGTGGAAGTAGAATAAGTCGCCCCCTGAGTCTCTCGACCATCAAAATCGCGCAATTGCGTTGATCGAGTACGTCAGTTGCGTATCGTTCCTAAAATCATTGTAGAGGCCTTGTACGCCG
>JAKVBZ010000010.1 GCA_022448645.1 Pirellulaceae bacterium | reverse complement strand
GGAGGTATCCTCACCGGCGAAATCAATACGGACATTGAATCGGTCATGCTGGGTACGAACACCAGTGCATACCTACGTCACGAGTTTGAGGCGACCGCTGTGGAACCGGGCCAGTCACCCATACTTACGTTACGGATGAAATATGACGACGGGTTTATCGTGAGTCTGAATGGCATCGAAGTCGCCCGCAGGAACGCACCCCTCAACGTGACCTACGATGCATCGGCCACCCAAGCCGATCAGTTACTCTCATTCGAAGCAATCGACCTATCTGCGCAAGTTGGTTTGCTCCAAACCGGGACCAATGTCTTGGCGATCCAGGGGCTGAACGCAGACATTCTCGATGGCGATTTCCTGATCGTTCCTGAATTGGAACTACAGGCGCAGGCGCAGATCCAAACGCAGTGGCTCGAGTTATACAATCGTGGTACATCAACAACCGATCTAACAGGGTGGAAATTAGAGGACGGTATTGATTTTGTTTTTGCGCCGGGCACAACCATTGCACCAGGTGCATACCTGGTTGTGGCGGCAAACGCAGCCCAGTTGGCAACATCCTATCCGGGAGTTGACATCGCGGGAGATTTCTCGGGGGAACTGGGAAATCGAGAGGATTCCATTCAGCTAACGGACCACAACGGCAATCCTGCCGACGAGGTGCATTACTATCAAGATGGATACTGGCCTGAGTTGGCCGATGGCGGTGGATCGAGCTTAGAGCTACGCGACCCGCATGCCGACAACTCGAAGCCCGGTGCATGGGCAGCCAGTAAAGAAGACGACAAAACGGATTGGTCTTCCTACACCTACCGTGGAACGGCATTGCCGTTCGAAAGCGACGGACCCCAATATCACGAGTTGGTCATCGGACTACTCGACGCGGGCCAGATTCTGGTCGACGACATTACGGTGATCCAAGATCCCAATGGCATTGCCCGTCCGCTCATCCAGAACACCGATTTCGAATCCGACACACTCGGCACCGAAGCCGATTTTTGGAGGATCTACGGAAACCATTTCGGCACGGTGATCCAAGATCCCGACGACGCCGGGAACCAGGTTTTACACCTGACTGCCACCGGCAACGCGGAGGACATGCACAACCATGGAGAGACCACCTTTAGAAATGGAGCAACCTACTACCAAATTGTCCCCGGCACGGAATATGAAATTTCGTTTCGGGCCAAATGGCTTGGAGGGTCGAATCAATTTAACACTCGACTGTACTACAACAGCGCGCCAGCCACGACCCGGCTACCAGTACCTGCTTTGAGTGGCACACCCGGTGCTGCCAACTCTCGCTCAGAAACTAACATTGGGCCCACATTCTCTGCTTTTCAACATGGACCGGTCGTTCCTAATTCAGGACAAGCGGTGACGGTGACGGCAGTCGCAGAGGACCCGCAGGGCGTCAGTTCAGCAACCCTTCATTGGCGCACCGTTTCCGGCAGTTTTGGTACCTGGCAATCGACCACTATGACGGTTTCCGGTGACGGAACATTAACCGGTACCATTCCTGGCCGTAACTCTTCGACCGTCATTCAGTTCTATGTCGAAGCGATCGACGGGCTGGGTGCTACCTCGTTGTTCCCGCGCGCGGGTACCGAGTCGCGTGCCCTGTATAAGGTGCAAGACCATCAGGCTGGTGGTGGGCCTCAGAAAAATCTGCGGATCATCCAGCCAACAAGCGAAATCAACTTTCAACTCAATCAAATCAACCGCATGAGCAACCACCGTTTTGGCGGCACGGTCGTGTTGAACGAAAGCGAAGCGTTCTACGATGTTGGCGTGCGGTTGAAGGGAGCATCTTCTAGCCGGCCCAGTTCATCGCACGGTTACAACATTCGCTTTCACACGGACAATCGATTCTTAGGCGTGCACAACACGATTACCGTAGATCGCAATAACGTCCCGGAGTTTTTGATAAAACATCTCAACAATCGGGCGGATGATGTGCCCAGCATGTACAACGACGCGGTTTATTTAATCGATCCGGGCACGAGCTCCAAAAACGGTGTTTTTCAATTGCGCCTGGCCGGGTATTCAGACGTCTATTTGGATGAACAATTTCAGGACGGCGCGAACGGCATGCTGATCGACAAAGAAATCATCTACCGCCCCAACGGCACCAACAACGGATCGCCAGAGGGCCGCAAATTACCCGGCTACCACCATACCACACAGGGAAACGCCGATATCGGAGAAGATCACTTTGGCACCGACAAGGAAGGCTACCGCTTGCAATGGCGGGTCAAAAACAACCGGGAACGCGACGATCTGAGTCAAATTGTTGCGTTGAACGAAGCGTTTCGTTTGCGCGGCACGATCTCAGACACTCAGTGGAATACAACGTTGAACGAACTGATGGACGTCGATCAATGGATGCGCGTCCTGGCTGCGGTTCGACTGGCAGGCGTTGTCGATTACTACAGCCAGTCACCCTGGAATCACAATTACCTCGTTTATCCACGTCCCGACACGGGACAGCTGTTGATGCTACCGTGGGACCTGGATATCGCCTTCTCGAACAATACACCGTTGGTGGGAACTTTCGACCACCCGGTGATCCGGTCCATCGTCCAAATTCCGGAGAACCTACGTCTGCTGTACGGTCATTTCGACAATCTGATCGACACCGCCTACAACAGCACGTACGCGTCGACTTGGGCAAGTCATTTCAATTCCATGTTTCCACAAACCAGCTTCAGCTCGGCAGCCAATTACATCGGCAATCGGTCTAGTTCTGTGGCGTCTCAGCTACCCACGGAAATCCCTTTCGAAGTCACGACCCTCGGACCTCTCGACGTGGGCACTAGCTCTACTGCAACCATTGAAGGCAAGGGTTGGGTGAATGTGAGAGAGATCCGGTTGACCGGAAACAACGTACCTCTGATTGTCGACTGGAGCGTTGGTGCGGGCGCCAGTTATGCGGAGACGTGGGACGTCACTTTACCACTTCAAACTGGCACCAATGATTACACATTGGAGGCATACGATTTTGAAGGCAACCTGATCGGTTCGGAAACAATCCAGGTGACGACCTTAACCGGCGATCCCATTTTTGATTCGCTGCGAATCACCGAACTGAATTACAACCCAGCCGATCCGACAAATGCCGAATTGCTGGTCAACCCGACCCTGAATAACGATGATTTCGAGTTTGTCGAAGTGCTCAACGCGGGCACACAAACGATGAATCTGCAAAATGTCAGCTTTGTGGAAGGCCTTGATTTTTCGTTTCCTGCCACAACGTTGGCACCAGGAGAATATGGAGTGATCGTCCGAGATATTTCAGCGTTTCAGCTGCGCTACGGTGCCAGCGCAAACGTTTTGGGGGCGTTCACCAGCGGCCGCTTGAGTAATTCGGGCGAAACTTTGCGACTGGCCGTGAATTCCATCGATATCCTGGATGTCAGTTACATGGATAACTCACCTTGGCCGGAGCGTGCCGACGGCATCGGGGCAAGTTTGGAGCTAATCGACCCGGTGCATACGAACTCCGACGAGTTCGACAAACATTATCACTGGCGAGGCAGCACTGAATGGGGAGGCTCACCAGGGACCGCCGGTATGGGACCAATTGGAGTTGTCGTCAACGAAGTCCTCAGCCATTCCGAGAGACCTACCACACCCGATGATTCAATCGAACTCTTGAACACGACAGCTTCTGCAATCGATATCGGCGGATGGTATTTGAGCGACAGCGGTGACAATTTAATCAAATTCGCCATCCCTGATGGTACGATCTTGGCGGCGGGGCAATACATCGTTTTTAATGAAAGCGATTTTAATCCAAATCCATCCAATCCCAGCCTCAAGGACTTCGCTCTGAACGCTTCCGCAGGTGATGACGTCTGGCTGGTCAACCCGAATGGTGCGGGTGGAATCCTTCATTTTGTTGATGACGTCCACTTCGGGGCTGCGCCCCCAGGTGAAACGTTCGGTCGCAGTCCCAATGGAACGGGTATCCTGACTCCAATGCAGTCACACACGCTGGGAGCGAGCAACAGCCCACCGCGTGTCGGACCTGTGGTGATCTCCGAGGTCAACTACCATCCAAACACTCCCTCTTTGACTGCGCTGAGTATCGAACCAGAATTGGTAGAAGGCGACTTGGAATACGTCGAACTCTACAACCCTTTACCTTACACAGTCGACTTGACCGATTGGCGCCTGGAGGGTGGGATCTCTTTTGATTTTCTTAGCGGCACCACAGTAGCTCCTGGCCAGTTCCTATTGGTGCTACCTTTTGATCCCAACAACGTGGCGAATGCAAACCGTCTGGCTGCATTTCAGGAACATTACGTGCTGACACCTTCCTTGTCAGTAGTAGGAGGCTTTTCGGGTGGCTTGAACAATGGCACAGACTTGGTGTCACTACAACGAGCGGAGGATCCACCTACTAGCAATCCAGGATTCACACCATACGTCATCGAAGACAAAATCCTCTATGACGATTTAACGCCGTGGCCCGTCGCTGCCGATGGAACGGGCCAGTCACTTCACCGAGTCGCGTCGGATGCGTGGGCTGGTGACGCCACGGCCTGGACGGCTGGACTTCCCAGCCCCGGACGGTACGGACCCGTCACAACTGCTGAACTGCTGACAGGCACAACTGTGATCGGAGAAGTCGGTCAGGTGACTGATCTGACCCACGCGGTGCAAACAGTGATCCTAAACCACACGTATGCCAACCCTGTGGTCATCGCCCTCCCTGTATCCACAGAAGGTACGGATGTGGCCATCGTTCGTGTGAACAACATACAGTCGAATCAATTCGAGTTGTACCTCACAGAACCTTCGAACCTGAACGGCATGCACAGCATCGCAGAAACGATCAGTTACATCGTGTTAGAAGCTGGCGTCCACGTGCTGGACAACGGGACGATGCTGGAAGTGGGAACCGTGAATACTGGAGCAACGGTCGGTCAGTCCATCCCCAGTCCCACATGGGAAACTGTGAATTTTACGGCGTCCTTCATCGGTGCTCCGATCGTCATGACGCACGTGCAGTCCGGTGCTGGCACTCCGTTCCTGTCTACACGTCAAGAAGCAACGACCTCCACCGGTTTTCAGGTTGCACTTCAGCCAGAAGAACTGGCCTCAACGCCACAGAACTCGCTGGACGTGGGCTACTTGGCAATCGAACCAAACGTAGGCAGTTGGAATGGAATTGCCTACGAAGCCATCAAGACGTCGCGTTTGTTTACAGAGCAATTCACCAACCTTACCTTTCAACAAGCCTATACCAACGCACCTCATTTCATTGCCTCCCTGGCATCGTTCCATGGTGGCGACAATTCCACGTTACGCTACGACAACACGACGAACCTGGGGGTAAACGTTAAAGTCGAAGAGGACACTACGCTTGATATCGAGGTAGGTCACACTGCTGAAGAAGTATCCTACCTCGCATTGGATGGAGCCGGCCTGCTGACAGCCAGACAATCGCTGGTCAACGATGACCAAGCACATACTTTTCAAATCCATCATTCGGGCCAAGGTACCATCAACGATCTTAATGTTACGTTGGCGCTGTTTCACAGTCACAGTTCTGACCTAGACGTTTTCCTGGAGTCACCTTCTGGCACCATGGTTGAACTGTTTACCGATATGGATACGGACGGTGATCATTTCTTAGCCACAACATTGGATGATCAGGCAGCTCAGTCGATCAGCTCCGCTGCAGACCCGTCTGGTGGAACCTGGCAGCCCGAAGGATTGTTGGCCGCTTTTTCAGGGGAAACTGCGAATGGCATTTGGCAGTTACATGTGACAGACGATTCGGCAAATGGTGAATCGGGAAACCTGGTCGATTGGTCACTGGACATCGAACTGGCGCCGGCAATCAACGGCAATCTAAATTACGACGGGACCTTGGACGATAAAGACATTGATTTGCTATTTGCTTCCCTCGGTTCAACTGACTCGCTCATGGATGTAGATCACGATGGCGATACGGATGCCACCGATGTTGATGAGTTGATACTAAACATGATGGACAAGCGCTATGGTGACAGCGATCTAGACCAGGATGTGGACATCGCTGATTTTGCCCGATTGGTGCGTCATTATAGTCCGTTGGGTACCAGCCATTTCTTGGGCTGGGCAGATGGCAACTTTGATGGCGATAATGATGTCGACATCAATGACTTTAATCAACTGGCAACGAATTTTGCACCAACTGGATATGCGAGTGGCAATCTAACATTGCCGGTTAGCGGCGACGGTGGCTCGGTCGTGCTCTTAGGTGAGAACCCAAGCCGAAACCAACCATCGCTTGCGGTAGCTTCCTCTAACACGATCACCACTCCGTTACAATCGCAGCCATCGTCGGTCGAGCAGCAAGTAGTGCCCAGTGCAACCGACTTTTCGATAGAGGATGGGAGAGGATCTTTTTCTGTCCGGCCCAAGCGGACAGCTGGCAACAACGTGAAAGACGATCAGCAGACACTCCTATAGTGTCGGTTGGAAATTCCACTCGCCACAGAGTGCTCGACGGATGCTGCTGGTTTTGGTACGTACGTCGACCTGACAGATAGCGAAGCGGCGCAAGTGGCCCCCTGATGACGGAATTTTTTTCCTTACGGAGCGGCTTGCGCCGCCCTACTACAAACAGCATGGCGGGTCAGATTCGTGGGCTGCAGCTCATCATCTTTCGCCGTTTTTGCGAACTACGGGAGTTCGACTGCGTAAAAACACCACATTTAGGGAACTTTCACCGCTACAAGTTGTGATGCCTTCAAGGTTCGGCTTGTGGTATACTGTGTGCGGAATACCAACTCCCCTAAATCCCACACCTTCAGAAGGCGAATACGTTGCGATTGATACTTACCCTCCGCACACGTAGTCGATTCGCGTCCCAATCCATCCCGCCGAAACTCAGCGAGGCCCTCAACGATGTCATCGCCCGATTCAGATCATAAAAATTCTCCTACCGAATCAGCCACCCCAGCTGTTGGAAACCGTCGTAGATTCCTGGCACAGTCAGGAGGAACCGCAGCGATGGCTTCGGCCGTATCCGTTCTCGGAGCCGTCCATACCGAAGCAGCTGAACGCAAGGAGGAGATTGCCATTGGCCTGATTGGTTGTGGAGGCATGATGCGGGGTCACGTCAACAACTTGACAAGTCGAGACTCGGGTGTAGTGTTTGCACACCTGTGTGACGTTGATCCACGTCAAATGGACGCCATCTCCGGGCGCATCGATAAGTTCCAATCCTCAAAGCCGAAACGGACTTTGAAGCACGAAGATGTGATCGCAGACAAAAACGTAGACGCCGTGATCGTGGCCACTCCCCACCATTGGCATGCGCCCATCGCCCTGGCGGCATTTGCAGCTGGGAAAGATGTCTACTTGGAAAAACCAATCTCCCACGTCTTCCATGAAGGATCGTTGGTAATCGAGGCGGCAAAGAAATACCACCGCGTGTTCCAGCATGGGTCGCAGATGCGAAGCAGCCCAGTGACTGAGCAAGCCGGAAAGTTGTTGGCAGACGGGATTATCGGAGAAGTCAAAGTGGCCCGTGCGTGGACGGCAGAACAACGCGAAGTTCGGCGTCCGGTTCCCGACAGCGATCCACCGGCCGGAGTCGACTACGACCGGTGGCTCGGACCTGCGCCCAATAGACCATTCAACTCATTACGGTTTCACGTGCTGTGGCGATTGTTTCGCGACTATGGAAACGGAGAAATCGGGGATGACGGAATCCACGATCTGGACATGGCGCGGTGGGGTCTGGGTGACCCCTACCTGCCCCACAAAGTGACCGCTCGCGGTGGGCGCATGAAGCTGCATGGTCACGTGAGCGAATATCCAGACAATATGCATGTTGTCTACGAATATCCCGACGGCAGAGTTCTCGTTTACGAGAACTATCCCTTTACCGAATACGGCTTGCATGGATTTGACAACGGGAACGTGTTCTATGGCACAGAAGGCTATATGGTCTTTTCTCGTCGAGGAGCATTTCGCACTTACCTCGGTCGTAAAGGGAAACCCGGACCTACGGAAGACAAAGCAATACGAACCCAGCGTGGTTATGTGGAGCATCAAGATGATTTCTTGAACGCGGTTCGTACTCGCTCGATGAAGACCAGAGCCAATGCCGAGATCGCTCATTCGTCTGCGGCGCTTGTTCATCTGGGTGAGATCGCTTATCGCACTGGAGGAAACCTGGAATTCGATCCTCAGTCCCAACAGTTTGTGAACGACGATGAAGCGAATGCCATGCTGACTAAGGAATACCGTAAACCGTTTGAACTACCTCAGGTATAAGTGCGTTCCCACAAAGAGCGTGGGAATGAGAAGAAAAATCGCCTACAAAAAATAGAGTTTCACCACACAACAGTTGCTCGAAAGGACCCGTCATGTCGAAATTCACACGTCGTACATTGTTAAAATCGGCCGCTGCCAGCACGACTTTCTCTCTATTCACGATCTCCGGGACCAAAGCTTCCGGGCGTGTGATTGGTGCAAACGACACGATTCGTATCGGTGTAGCAGGCATCAAAGGCCGTGGCTCTTCGCATATGAACGCCTATGCAGGCATGAGCAACGTCGACGTGACCTACCTGATCGACCCGGACAGCAGCTTATTTGGACCACGGTCGGAACAAATCGAAAAACGTGGTGGTAACACTCCGAAATGTGTTCAGGACATTCGTGAAGCTCTCGACGATCCCAACTTAGATGCTGTGTCTGTAGCGACATGTAACCATTGGCATTCGCTAATCGGAATCTGGGCATGCCAGGCGGGCAAAGATGCCTATGTCGAAAAGCCGATCAGCCACAACGTGTACGAAGGCCGTAAACTTGTGGAAGCGGCAAAGTATCACAAACGAATCGTCCAGCATGGGACTCAACAAAGAAGCGATCCTGGCCGGGCACAGCAGATTGCGGCCATTCAATCTGGTAAATACGGTAAGCTTCTGGTTTCTAAGGGCTATTGCTGTAAACCTCGCTGGTCCATTGGATTTAAGCCGAAAGAAAAAATCCCGGCCACACTCGATTTCAATCTCTGGTTAGGCCCCGCTCCGGACCAACCGTTCCACCGCAATCTGGTGCACTACAACTGGCACTGGTTTTGGGACACCGGAAACGGAGATACGGGAAACCAAGGGGTGCATGAAATGGATGTTGCTCGGTGGGCAATCCGAGGAAGCACACTGCCCAATCGAGTTTGGAGCGTGGGTGGGCGGTATGCTCCCGGTGAAAAGGATCTGGCCGACCAGGGAGAAACTCCTAACATGCAGTTGTCCGTGTACGAATACGGCGATGTGCTGCTGGTATTCGAAACGCGGGGCTTGGTAGGCAAAGATGGAGCCCCAGACCGCAAAGTGGCCAATGAATTCTACACAACCGAAGGCAAGATCGTAGGCTGGAAATTTTATCCCAAAGATGGAGGCGATCCGGTAGCGGTCGAAGGAGAAGCTTCGGTGACTCCCGGAGGTCCTTTCGGTAGTTTCATCGCCGCCATGCGCAGCCGAAACAATCAAGATATCAACTGCGATGCAGAAGTCGGGCATTACAGCAGTGCCCTCTGTCACCTGGGTAATATCTCCTACCGTTTGGGAGAAAACAGCACGTTCGACAAAGACTGTGAAGCTCTGGGAAATAATCCTCAAGTGGTGGAATCGTTCGAAATGATGCAACACAATCTTAAAGCCATTGACATCAACCTTGGTCAAGCAGCTTGCCACGTCGGTCGTGTTTTGGATTTTAATACAAAGTCTGAACAGTTCGTTAATGACGATCAGGCCAACGCCTTATTAACGCGGAATTATCGCGCACCATTTGCTGTGCCAGACACCGTGTAGCGGAAAGGCATCCCCAAAGGACGGATGCACGATGTCGTATCGAACGTTGGACGCAGCGCGACAGCCTCGGGCATCACGCGGAGGGTGGAGGCTGGCTACGGCACTGGTTTTGTTGCTGGTGCTCATCTGGTTTGCACCCACCATCGTAGCTCGCACTTCTCTAAAGAATGACCTCATCAAGTGGGCTACACCCGACTTGAAAGAGGAAGTCGTTATCGGATCGGCTAGACTGGCGTGGTTGTCACCGATCGCCTTGCGCAACATAGAAGCCATCAACGAGAACGGTGAACGTATCCTGTCGATCGCCAAAGTCGACACGACGAAATCTCTCCTGGCACTCTTCCTCGATCGTACTAACCTGGGCTCAATCCGCGTAGAACGTCCCGAGCTAGACGTGATCGTTGGCGAATATTCAAGTAACGTCGAGAAAACACTTCGTCACTTCGAATCGTCTGTAGATAACACGACCGACAAGAGTCGCAAACTTCAGGTACACATTGCGGTGAAAGATGGCCGGCTTGTGATCACGGATGAAACTTCACAACGACAGTGGCGCGCTGATCATCTTAACATCGACTTCGAATGGTTGCCGGGGACATCTCCTGGATTCGAATTGAGCGGTTCTGGGAATCTGACCAATGATCAGCAACAACCAGGAACTGTGACCGCAGAAACCGACGGTCGTCGCGTTCACATTCAACTGGCCAATGCACCTTTGGACATGGTCGAACCGTTCCTCCACCACCGTACTCCCGACGCTCGCATAAATGGCACGGTATCCGGCAACATGACTTTTCACACCGGGGAAACCACCCAACACGCCCAAAATAGGTTGTGGACTTCGGTACACCTATCGGTGGATGTGAATAAGGCTCGCGTAACCTCCCCCGAATACTTAGGCAGCGATGAGTTCTATCTGGAAAAAGTCGAGATTCGTGGAGACCTACGCGTCTCGGAACAACAGGTGGCAATCGATCAGCTAAACCTCGACACTGATTTTGCCGGCATCGTCGCACAAGGGACGTGGAAAACGGATGAACTTTCGAAGGGCGGATGGTCTCAGTTCTTTGCCCAACGTGACTGTAGCGTCAATGCCACGGTCGATCTGGCAAAGTTGGCGCAACTACTGCCGGATACCCTGCACGTCCGTGAGGGGACGTATGTCGAGGCGGGGCATATCAACATTCGATTTGCGAACAGCATCAACAACAGCATACGGACCTGGTACGGGGAAGTCGAAACAACCAACCTGGTCGGACGAACCGCCACCGGTCGCCAGCTGGCCTGGCAGCAACCGTTGATGGTTGTTTTTCACGCATACGATGCTGATGACCACGTGGTAATCGAACGCTTCGTTTGCCATTCGGATTTTCTGGTGATCGAAGGAAAAGGCCAGCTGGAATCGGCAGAATTTTCGGCCCGCTGTGATCTCAACCAGCTCGTGAAGCCACTGGGGCAGTTTGTGGACCTGGATCGTTGGCAACTTTCTGGTAATGCAGAGGCCCATCTGGATTGGCGCTGCCGTCAGGGAGAACCATTTACAGTCCAGGGTAGAGCTCAGGTCGATCACTTTGAATTTTTGATTCCAGTCGATGATTCGTTCGCTGATAACAGCAATACCACGCGACCTTGGGTGGAACGCCAGTTAAACATCAATGTGGCGGCCACCGGTTCAACCGGTGACCATGGACTGGAACGGATCGACCGGGCATCGTTTCGACTATTGGCAGGCGGCGATGAACTTGTCGCTAGTTTGACTCAACCCGTGGACACTACCGACGACACAGCAGCCTGGCCGATCGATTTTACGGTCTCTGGTAATTTAAAAAGTTGGTCTTCGAGAATACGACCGTGGTATGACCTGAGCCAGTGGGATGTGCAAGGCCATATGTCTGGAAACGCCCAGGTCCAGTGGAACGAAGATTTGGTGCAGCTCACAGCCAGCAAGCTGGAACTCGAATCGGTCGTTGCCACAAACGATCGCTGGAACATTGACGAGTCTAAAGTCATTCTGGAAGTGGACGGTCGTCTGGACAGTGAGACTCGCATATTGACAGAGGCCTCTGCCATCTTTCGCTGTACTTCGGTGTCCATGAAAGTAGATGACGTGCATGTGGACTTTCCAGAGGATGGTGCACCTGCCGCTCAAGGGAACATTAAATATCGAGGCGACTTGTCTCGGATATCCCGCTGGTTTACTCCACGGGGGAAGCGACCCACACAGCGGTTGACTGGGCAGCTTAACGGCAACGTCCAGTTGGCACACCAAGGCGCCGCCACCGTCGCTCGCTGGAACGCTGTCATCGGTGACCTAACCATTGAACGCAACCCGGACATTTTAGGAGTTTCGGTGATGCAACCGGTCAGCCACAACAACGCCTGGGAAACCGTATGGTCAGAAAAGGAATTGCGGATGACTGGCCAAGGAACTTTGGACCAAGAATCGGAATCGTTCCAACTCGAAGATTTGCAGGTGCAATCACAACTCGTTGCCATGACTGCTACGGGTCAGATTCAGGATGTGATGGAGCAGCGTGAAGCTGACATTTCCGGAAGCGTGCACTACGACATGCACCACATCGTGCAATCTCTCCGCGGATATCTTGGTCCTGGTGTCGAGATACTGGGCCAAAAACAATCTCCTTTCAATTTGCGCGGTTCATTGAAAACGTCGGATTCTCGCCGCACCACGTCCGCCATACCACACACCGTGGTTGTCGATGCCACATTCAGCTGGGACGCAGGCAGCGCATATGGTTTGACTCTGGGTGGTGCCGAGATGCACGCACAGCTTGCAAAGCAGATCGTGTCCTTCACACCTATCAAAGTACAAGTCAACGATGGCCATCTGCGATGTACTCCTCAATTAACATTCCAACAAAATTCTCCGATGTTGATTATACAACCTGGCACATTGCTCGACCGCGTCAGCATCACACGCGAGATGTGCTCGCAATGGCTGAAGTATGTGGCACCCCTCCTAGCAGACGCGACGCGCATCGATGGACAAATGTCAGTCAGCCTGGATCACGCCCGCGTCCCCATAGAGAACAGCAACGAAAGCGATGTACTGGGAATGGCAACCATTCATTCGGGCAGTGTACGCCCCGGTCCGCTGGCAGAGCCATTCATTAATGTCGTGCGTACGATCCGGCGAGTCGCACGTCGGGGTCCGTTGTCGGGAATTGATTCGAATGATCCGCGCATCACGACCAGCGAACAGCAAGTGACCTTCCACCTCATTGACGGACGCGTGTATCACCGTAACATGCGCGTGCAACTGGGGGACATGCCAATCCACACGTTCGGATCTGTCGGGCTCGATGAAACTCTCGACATCGTAGCCGAATTGCAGATTCCCGATACGTGGATTCGTGAAGACAGTATCCTTTCGAGCTGGAAAGGAAAAGTGATTCAGCTACCTATCCGAGGTACGTTGGATGATCCAGATATTGACCGCAGTGCGATTGCCGACATCACGACCGATTTGATCGCCGAACCAGTACAGCGCATCATCGACCAAGGCATTCTACGTGGGTTGGATCGGCTGTTAGACCGAGAACAAAACCGCGACTGAGTAGAAAAAGTTAAGAGTCGCTCGCGTTGATACTGTTGATCTTGACGCGAGTGTACATTTGGCGGTGGCCCGTTCTGCGTCGTGAATTCTTGCGACGGCGAAATTTTTGCACGACAAGTTTTTGGCCCATCTCGGGACCCAAAACCTCGGCGGTCACTGTGGCTCCATCCAAAGCCGGTTGTCCCACTGAGACGCCGTCGTCTCCGGATACCAACAGTACGCTATCGAATGTCAGCTGATCGCCCTTAGAAACATCACGATAGTCGATATTGATTTCCTGTCCTTCTTCGACTTTGATTTGTTTACCGTCTTCGCGAATAATGGCGTACATGGCTGTCCCGCGTGTCTGTGGCTAACGTGATAAGTATGAATTTGCTTGATAGGTTTTCGATACGTTGCTTGTCTGCGATGCCTTTTACAAAAAACGTTTCCGCAATGGCTGGGCATTCGGAAAACGACGGCGAACCAAGCAGGCCGTTACAACAAACCCCCCATTTCTCGAACAAATGGGGGAACTGGTTAACGTAACAAAATTACCTCTCGAGGTGAAGGGCGACTCGGCTTTTTGGTCCTACTTTCTTGGACATGTCACGACGATATGTCCCTCTAATCCACACGCTTCGAGGTGGATTTCTGCGGGAATCATCACCCGAAATTTCCGTTTTGATGCTGCCCTAACCCGGTTTTTCCCGAGAAATCGTAACCCGAAGCGTCAGCGAGAGATGGATTCTATCGCTGCGTACCCTCCCTCACGTTCAGGACCGTTGATTTGATCCATGCGGGATCTGAGAAGGTGCAATCCGCTGACAGCTCCAACTCTTATCTCTGCGGATTGGGAAAAGCTGTTAAAATAGCCGCCTACCCAGAAGATACCATGTTTTATCCTTAGGAAACGATAAGCCTTCTGATATTGATCGTCATCGTCCGTCGAAAGGGCTTCGATGCTAAACATCATGGGTGGCCAGCCCGAATTATGTCAAAGTTCGTCTCGGCGTCATTTCTTGAAGATTGGCGGGTTGGCTCTAGGAGGATTGTCCCTTCCGGAGATCCTGCGAGCCCAGGCTGCTAAGCGGTCCGACGCAGTCGGAGGAAGTAGGGGACTGGACCACAAAGCCATCATCATGATCTACCTTTCGGGAGGTCCCTCTCACCAAGACATGGTGGACTTGAAAATGGATGCTCCTGCGGAAATTCGTGGTGAGTTCAAACCGATTCAAACCACCGTACCCGGCATCGAAATCTGCGAGCACATGCCTCGACTGGCACAGATGATGGACAAGTTTGCCATCATCCGTTCCCTTTACGGGAACCTGGACCAGCATTGTTCCGACATGTGCCTGAGCGGATATCCTATTCAGCAGGGGAAACGTCAGGCAGGTCGGCCATCACTGGGGGCAGTGGTTTCTCAACAGCAAGGACACGTTCGCGACGCGATGCCTCCCTTCGTTGGATTGACAATTCCCACCAAACATGCACCTTATTCCAATCCGGGTCTGTCCGGGTTTTTGGGCCCAGGACACGCTCCGTTACAACCTGCGCAACAGAGTACATCTCATTTTCGATTGGAAGGAATATCGCTCGACCAATTACGTGACCGGCGGACGATGCTGGCCAGCATGGATCAGTTTCGGAAAGCCGTGGGCGAAACAGGAAGTCTCGACTCGATGGATGTGTTCAAACGTCGTGCGTTCGAGTTACTTTCGTCCAATCAACTTGTGGAAGCCTTGGATGTCGAGCAAGAACCGGAAGAGCTGCGCGATCGCTATGGTCGAGGTAGCGCCAATCCTGCTTTTGGCGAAGATGCCGGACCACATTGGATGGATCAGTTCCTGGTAGCGCGACGTCTGGTCGAAGCAGGTGTGCGCTGTGTGACACTGTCATTTGGCAGTTGGGACCGTCACCATTCGAACTTTTCCCGATTGAAAACCCAACTGCCACTTTTGGATCAAGGCCTGACTGCGCTGGTCCAAGACCTGCACGAACGAGGCCTGCAAGATGATGTGACCGTCATTGCTTGGGGTGAATTCGGCCGCACGCCTCGCATCAACAAAGGCGCCGGGCGCGACCACTGGCCACGAGCCTCCTGTGCTTTGTTAGCTGGAGGTGGGATGCGCACGGGCCAAGTTATCGGCTCGACAAATCGCCTGGGGGAAGAACCGCTCGACCGTCCTGTACACTACCAAAACGTTTTCGCTACGCTTTACCATAATCTGGGAATTGATCCGGAAATGACAACGGTTCACGACCCATCCGGTCGACCTCACTTTCTTCTAGATCATCGAGAAACTGTTGGCGAGTTGTTGTAAGTGCGTTTTCAGGTGAAGCATGTGAACGAGAGAATCAGGAACGTCGCCCTGAGCGTTGCAAAGGATCTTAGAAAGGGACGGTCCGATCGAGATTTCCGGGCACTACGCTTCCTCAGAATGACACCACACCTTGCTTTTCAGGGCCGTGATAAGTTTGTCCTCAGGTACCCCCTGGTGGCTCGCCTTACTGCTGTCCCGCAAGGTAACGCCAAAGGAGATCTGATTTGATGGCTGACCTCTGCTATATGACAGCCACCGAAATAGCCCAACGCATCCGCCATCGTCAACTGTCGGCCGTGGAGGTCATGGAAGCGCATTTGGCCCGCATCGACGAGGTCAACGGGCGCGTCAATGCCATCGTTACATTGCTGCCAGAAAAAGCTCTGGAATCTGCCCGTCAAGCAGATGAAAAGATTCATTCAGGCCATGAAGCTGGCCCTTTGCATGGCCTGCCCATCGCCCACAAGGACTCGTTTCAAACAGCCGGTGTACGCACCACATTCGGATCTCCCATTTATGCCGATTTCGTGCCGAAGATCGACGACTTGATGGTAGAACGTCTGGAGCAGGCTGGCGCCATCACCATTGGAAAAACGAATCTTCCGGAATTCGGAGCTGGATCACAAACATTCAATCCTGTGTTCGGGCCAACGCTGAACCCCTACGATCTCAGTAAAACTTGCGGAGGAAGTACCGGTGGTGGTGCAGTGGCGCTCGCTTGTGGAATGCATCCGATTGCCGACGGCAGTGACATGGGCGGTTCGCTCCGCAATCCCGCCAGCTTCTGCAACGTCGTTGGCCTGAGGCCTTCTCCGGGTCGGGTTCCCGGATGGCCATCAGTGATGGGTTGGTCACCCATTGGAGTCGATGGTCCGATGGCACGAACCGTCGAGGATGTGGCGTTGCTACTAAGTGTGATGGCCGGTCCCGACCCGCGCTGTCCAATCGCAATCCGAGAGCCAGGCGAATGGTTTCGTCGACCTTTGGAACGCGATTTTCGCGGAGTTCGTATTGCCTGGTGTGGAGACCTTGGTGGAATACCGTTCGACCCGCGCGTGCGGACGGTGATCGACAGTCAGCGCAACTCGTTCGAATCACTCGGCTGTACTATCGTGGATGCGGAGCCGGATTTCCGAGATGCGGATGATATCTTTCGCATCTGGCGAGCCTTACATTTCCAGGTCGGTTATGGGCATTTGCTGGAACGGCATCGCGACCAACTCAAAGATACTGTCATCTGGAACATCGAACAGGCATCCTCCATCACAGGCACTCAGTTTGCTCTGGCCGAAGCCAAACGGACTCGGCTTTTTCACCAAGTGCGTGAGTTCATGGAGGATGTCGAGTTCCTCATTCTGCCGGTGAGCCAGGTACCCCCTTTCGATGTTAACCAACCATATGTGACAGAAATCAATGGTCAACACCTAGAGACCTACATCGACTGGATGAAGTCATGTTACTACATCACGGTCACTGGACTTCCTGCCATCTCGGTGCCTGCCGGTTTTACTCCAGTGCCCGAGGAGCTGCCGATCGGTTTGCAAATCGTAGGACGCCATCAAGACGATTGGGGAGTGCTTCAATTGGCTCATGCTTTCGAACAAGCCAGTCAGTGGGGTACCCGTCGGCCACTCCCTCTTTAATGAACAGGCCACCTGATCTTACAGAACACGGGGGACCATTGTAGCGAGAAGCATACCGGTTGTGGTAAATTCATCTTTCAGAAAATCAATTATCTTATACTGTACGAAGGCCTCCCAAGGCCGTACGCATTCCCTGTCATGCTCGTCTGGCATCGCCAACAGAAAGACAATTCACCATGAAGTATCGCTACCTGGGTCGTTCTGGCTTACTTGTATCACGTGTTTGCCTTGGCACCATGGCTTTCGGCAACCCAGAATGGGGTTGCGAACAGGACGTCGCCAGCGAAATGGTCCAACGCTTCATCGAAGCGGGAGGAAATTTTTTCGACACGGCCGACATGTATAGCGGCGGTCGCTCCGAGGAAATGCTGGGCAAAGCGATTGAACCGTTTGACCGGGATGATCTTGTTGTGGCCACCAAATGTTGGTTCCGCATGGGTCCCACGCCCAATGCAAAAGGGCTGTCACGAAAACATATCTTCGAAGCGGTCGAAGCCAGTCTGCGTCGGATGAATACCGATTACATCGACTTGTTCCAGGTACACGGCCCCGATTGGTTTACTCCCATGGAGGAGACGGTCCGGGCCTTAGGGGATTTGGTTCGCTCGGGTAAGGTCCGCTACGTCGGTTGTAGCAACTACTATGCTTGGCAACTGGTGAAGTCCAATGCCATGGCTGCCAGTATGAATCTGGACGGGTTTATCTCCGGTCAGTACATGTACAATCTGGTCCGCCGTGACATCGAGCGTGAAATTATGCCGGCCTGTGCGGATCAAGGTATGGGCATCCTTTGTTGGAGCCCGTTGGCCAGCGGATTTCTAAGCGGCAGATATCACCGTGACACAGAGCCGCCCCAAGGCTCACGGATTTCATACCGCAAAAACATTGATATTCCTCGTTACTACAGTGATGAGGCATTCGATCTGATCGACGAACTGCGCGCGGTTGCCGAAGAAACATCAAAGTCTCCTGCGCAGGTTGCGCTGGCTTGGTTGCTACACAATCGAATCGTAACCTCGGTGCTGATTGGGCCTCGATACACCAAACACATGGAGGAAAACATGATAGTCGGTGACTGGAATCTCGACGATGACCACAATCAGCGATTAACCAACGCTCTACCGCTACCACATGGTTATCCATCAGATTGGGTCGAACTAGGCTATGGCAACGTCGCCGGAAACGAAGAGTTCCCGCCAAAACACTTTCGTCATTACCTGGACCAATCCTAGTGAGCAATCAAGCGTTTGAACCCGTACGCGTCGGTGTCGTCGGCATGGGAGGCTTCGGTCGACTGCACGCCAGTACGATTTTGGGTCTGGCGGAAACCAACCTGGTAGCATTGGTTGCGCGACGGCAAGAGACCCTCGATGAAGTGGCCGACGACTATCCTGGCGTACCTGGTTGGCTGGACATCAACAAAGCGATTGCCGAATCCGACGCCGAGGCGTGGATCGTGGCCAGCAGCACGTCAACACACGTGACAATGACCAGGCCACTACTCGAAGCTGGCCACGCCGTCCTATTGGAAAAACCTATTTCGGAAGACCTGGACGAAGCTTCATCCCTGTCGCCCTTGGTAAACGACGATTCATCGAACTTGATGATGGGGCACATTTTGCTGTTCAACAGCGAGTTCCTTGAGATGCAGGCACAGGCACGACAACGTGGACCGGTTCACTATTTTGACTGTGTACGGTATCGCCCTGCAACAGTTTTGCAAGATTATCCGGGTGAGAGCCCTTTTCATTTGACAATGGTTCACGATCTGTATTGCGCTTTCGCCTTGACTAATGGTGAGGAACCTGTGGAATTCAGTTCACAGATCCACCGCCATCAAACGGGTGCACTCGATCTTGCTTTAGCGCAATTGCGTTGGCCGAGCGGGACCGTTGGCTCTTTCACGGCTGCTTTCTTAACCGTACCTGGCATGTCTGCGGACGGTTTCGATCGGATGGAGGTGTTTGGCGAAGGTTGGGCCGGGCGTTTGCAAGCCAACCCAAGACCACTGGAAATCTGGGACGACAAAGCTCGCTGGCCCATGGAATTAGAGATACGTGCCGATCAAAATGCTCCCACCGGAATGATGGCCGAAGAATTGCGTTGTTTTTGCCGCGTGGTGCGTGGCATGCAATCCGTGCCACAAGGTGCCACGTACCAAGACGCCATGCGGGTCCAACAGTGGGTCGACCGTCTGGCGCAGGTCGCGACTGGATAAAAATGGTCGTGCGCGAACTTCGGTGAATCTTGCTGTAGTGATTCGATGCAGCCTTGCTTGTTATTTTTACCGTCTTCCATCGACTTTCGACGTCATTTATCAGACCGGAAGGAACCAAAGGCAAACGTTTCGGGTAACTCCGGAAAAAACAGTTCCCCCGTTTCATCCCGATCCAAAAACTCGCCCATGTACTCGGCCCAGCGTGGAAGGTCGGGATGTTCTCGACTTTTGTTCCAATCCTCCTCCGTGGGGGCGACAGCGTGCAGGAACAATAAATCCTCGTAACGATAGATTGACATGCTGACATGGTTGTCGCTCATCGACTTGGCAATTTCTGGCCACAAATTGTCGTGCGCTTCCTTGTATCCGTCGTACTTTCCGGGCTTCACCCGCATTACATATCCAACAGAAAACATAGTAGGAGACCCTCGCGTATTACGATTACTGATAGTTACAGGTTGATCTATTCCACTGGTTCGGGCGCCTGCAGGAACGCCAGCAGATGGTTCATGTCCGTGGGTTTGATTTCGTTTTCGATACCTTCGGGCATCAACGATTTGCCCACATTGTGCAAGGTCTCTACGTCGTCTCGCAAAAAGATTTGCTGTTTACCTTGCTCCATTTGCAAAGTGATCGAGTTAGTCGTTTCGGCAGTGATGATCCCCGTATAAGTCCGCCCATCCATCGTTCCCACGTTATAGCTTTGATACTTATCTTCGACAGCTTGATTCGGATCAAGGATGGCTGTCATCAATGCATCACGAGAGCGATTCTTTAAAGCGGCCAAATCGGGCCCCACTGCGTGTCCACTGCCCGCTAATTGATGACAAGCCGCACAGTGTTTCATGAAAAGACCACGGCCCAACTCCACATCAGGCGCAGCGACCAACTCAGCTTGATATTGCTCGATCAGCGACACCTTGTCTGTCGTTGCGCGTTGATTGCCAAATAAGCGCTCAGCAGCACTCTGTATGTCTTCATTGTTGTGCGTCAGCAACTGTTGTCGCTGCGCGATACTCACATCGGAGGTACGTAAATCTCCGTTTGCAATGGCTTGGAGCAACTTCTCTATCCAGAATTCACGTGTCCATACTTGCGCCAACACGGCTGCTCGCACGCCCGGGCTTAGTTTAGAGATCCGCCCCAGGACAGATTGCATCCAATCGTCGCCTTGCGCCGCTGGCAACGATTGGATGATTGCCTGCTGTATCTCAAGCGGTTGCTGAGCATCCAGTAGTTCGATAAATTTCTCGCATTGGTGCGCAGCCCTCTCACCAGGGCATACTGCTAAGAAACCAATCGCTGCCACCTTGTCGTCCACCGAATCGGAAGGTTCATCTAACAGGTTTCCGGCAGCTCGCACGATCAAGTCGATCCGTTCTTGTGTCGCTGTGTCGAGTGCATATTGCTTTCGTTGCCACGCCGTCAAGGCTTGTGACAATTCATGCAGACCACGCTCATGAACCGCATTGGAATCCACTGCAAACAAGAGTTGATGGAGTAATGTTATCATAAAACTGCCCTCTTCCATGCGACCAGCCATGTCCAATAGCGATGCCTGAAATGCTTCAGCGGCAAACGCATTTTGAGAGATCGCCTTGTGGAACAATGCCAGATCCACGGGCCGCAGGGAACTGAGTACAGCCGTTCGAAAGAACGAGTCATCCGCATCCTGCATCGCCAATCTCGCAAGTGCTCTTGTGGACGAAGGGCCAGGCACACATCCCAGAGTCTGGGCCAACTGAAGTCGCACCATAGGATCGGGATCATCGACCAAGGCCCGCAGCCTGGCCTGCAATTCCAACGCAAGACCGTCGTTCGTGGAAATATGCGATTCGGCAATTCGAATCGCATGACGGCGTACGGTTGCGTGCACATCATCAATGGTAGCGAGCAACGTTGTGACATCCACCTTTTGCAATCCGTCCAACGTACAAAGGGCATGCAGACGCGCCAGTGGATTTGGCGACAACCGTGCCACATTGCGTAGAGGCTGTATGGCGGAGCTGTCCGCACGATGAATCAACAACCGCTGCGCCATATCGCGCTGTCGTCCATTGGGGGAATTGAGTAAATCTACCAAACCGGCTGTCGGTAAGTCCTCCAGTTTAAGGGTCGTCCTGGGCTCCAACGATTCCGGATAGATACGGTAAATACGTCCCTGATCGTGGCCCGCTCGCAAAAACAGTTCCTTCTCGTGTTGATCGTCAATCCATGCCGGATGCTCAATCACCAAGCGATACATGTCGACAACCCACAGGGCGCCATCAGGACCTGTCGTGACTGTCGTGGGGCGGAACCAACTGTCTGTGGAGGCCAAAAACTCAAAGCTGGCTGCATCCTCCGGTCGCTCACTTTCAAAGGAGATACCACGAGGCACCAATACTCGACGATGGACCGCATTGTGCACAGGTGCACTGGTAAACGTATTGTTTACAAATGCGGCTCCCCACAATGTGTCACGAAACACAGAAGTGCTACAGGCCGACGTAAAACGATGCGGCTGTCCAGGCAGAGGTGCTACGTATCCCGACCAATGACTGAGCACGTGGGAAATGGGAAACAATTGTGTGTTATCGTAGCGCGCGATATCACGCGCCGCCTTCGGCGCTGCCAATAACGGATTGCGCCGTAGATAATGATCCGCCAACACATAGTGCCTCACCGGCAAGGGATTAACACAACCGAACCAATTGCCGTGATCGTCGCGATGGCGTCCAAACTGTGTTTGTCCGGTTTGCACATCGAGCTCACCAGTGTCCGGACGGATGCGCAGATCGCGTCGAGATATATCGACACTCTTCTGCAGTTTTACAGATTCGATGACTCCCCCGCTATCACCGTTGGCTAGGTAAATCCAGTTGTCGAGCCCCCAGGCAAATCCATTGACGCGGTGCTGCTGATTACCTTCTACGAACCCTCGGTACAGGACATTTCTCACGTCCGCTTTGCCATCGCCGTCGGTATCTTTGGCAAAGATGACATCTGGTGCTCCAGAGATTAACACTCCATCGTGCCAGGCCATGATTCCCGTCGGAAACGGGAGCGAATCAAGAAAAACGGTCGACTGATCGTACTTTCCGTCTCCGTTAGAATCTTCCAAGAATCGCACACGGCCGCCAGGTTTGCCATTGTCGTCCAAACCAAGTGGGTAGTCAGCCATTTCAACAACCCACAATTTCCCATCGGCTCCCCAATCTACGGCAATGGGGTCCATCACTAACGGTTCCGCCGCAACGAGCTCCACGCGAAAACCGGGCTGGACTCGCAGCGACTTCAGCGAGTGTTCGGGGGATCTCGGCTGCGGTTGAGTACCACCCAATAACTCGGCAAACGAACGACGGTCGACACCGTCGGACAGCGTGCTGGTAGTTTCGTTCTGCCACCAGACGCTTCGACCGGCTACCCAGGATCCATAGTTTTTTCCTTGGCGGACCAGAAGAGGTATGTTGTGTCCTCCCTCGATGGCCCGCGTCAAACCCTGGGATTCCGAGTCATACAGATGGATGCCCGATTGTGATTCATTGGAGACGATCAGATCGTCGAAGCCGTCCAGGTCGATGTCCGCAAACCGCACGCCGCAATCGCGCCCTTCTGCATCAACAATCGAAGCCGGCAGTCCATCGTCGATTTGTACCCAACCCGAATACTTTTTTGCCCACAACGTACGCTGGTTTGAATTACCGATCAGGATCTCGGAAACTCCATCATGATTTAAATCTCGCAAGCGGACACCCTGGTCCTGTCCAGCCGAGGTCGTCGGTACATCTTTCAAGGGACTTGGCAACATGTGTTCGACAAATCGTTGATGTTGGAATTCGAACATCGCTTGAACTTGATCATTGTGAACAACGGCGCAGACATTGCCCGACGATCGAACAAATCCGAACTTCACACCCAAATCGATATTCTGTTGATCCGCTCCTGAGCGAGTGAACTGGAGAGGGCTGGGAGCGTTGAGCCAGCGAGACTCGGATGGTTTCCACAATCGCTGTGTCTGTCGACGGTCGTTGCCAATGAGCACATCCATGAATCCATCATTATTCAGATCAAGGAGTCGGATTCCGTTGTCCTCGCCATCAGCACCACGCACGGGTTCATCTAACAAGAGATATTTATTGATGCGATCGACGCATTCACGAAAAGTCAAGAATTTCACGCGCCTACCATATTTGTCGTGCAAACGATCGATCACGTGTACCATCTGCTCGGCACGAATCCAACCGTGAGGATGAAACACGACGTTCGCCATACCTCGCTTGGCAATGCTCGCTTCTAGAGCAGCCACCAGATCCTCGACTATTTGAGGACTGAACGGACTGTGTCTATTCTGCCCTTGCCAGTCGTCGGGCACCGTACAAGGGAATTCCCAACAGAGTTTGCCGATGAGATACGGATATGGATAGTTTTCAATCGTGTTGACAAAAGATGCAAAAGGTAAATACGGCGCAAAACGTTCCTTGCCACCCGCGATCTTTGTCAGCTTCACCGGAATTTCCCTGTCTGAGGACGTGAAAACGTTCATCACGGAAGAGCTGGCCTGCAAGAATCGCCCATGCTCGGTCGTCTGGTTGACGATTTCCATGTAGGCTCGCGGACTGGGTGTATTCATCGAATCCATACATGGAAAACGGAAAGCTACAGGTTGGTTGCCAGGAATCGCAGCCATCAGATCCACGCAACGATCATAGGTACTCTTGGCAGCAGCGAAATCCTGATTTTGTAGACAAGGGCACGGATGATCGACAGTGTGAACCTCGATCGACAATCCTTCTTTTAACCAACTCTGCAGCTGTGGATGTTGTGGGTCTAAAGAACACGCCATAATGCTGACGGGAGCTCTCCCATCGATTTCTTTCAGACGGTCCAGAATAGGCCGGAGGTACGCTTCGTACGCGTTTGGGTCCCGCATGTCATCGATTCCGAGAGTGACCACTGCCTCAACACCTTCTTCGCCGACCCATTGAGGCGTGATCAACTTTGGGAAATCTGCGTGTGGATAGTACGGATGACAAAACTCGTCCAAATACTCGAGCGGCTGCGCACACGTGATGCCGCATTCAACAACAAACCCCGCCGATAGCAAAAGAAAAGATCCCATCATGGACCACGCTACAGCAAGCGGTCTCAACAGTTGTCGGCAGCTAGATTCACTGGACTTCCACATCCTAGCGTACAACGGTTTGGCAGGCCTTTTGTAAGGAGCTTTGGAAACCACCTCAAGTGTGCGACATTTCCGATACAGGAGACATGACATGGACAACATCAAGGTGAAACCTTTAAAAAATGCAACCACAGTTAGTAGTACTTGTCGAGGCCAGACAACAAGCTAGACCAACATGTGAGTTAGGCCGAGGATCGCATTCGCTAGAGATGCGAACACTGTCGCCGCCATTGTATCGCGTGCGTTGATTACCGGGTAGAACCTGCAATGCATTCTATATGGGCAGGCATTTGTTTCGGTATTGCCTCAAGGATCAAAGAGAGTTCTACGATCCACCCACCCGCCGTTGCAACAGCGTGCAGTTAACGATAAGCGTTAGGTTTTGTACGACGAGTGCCAGGCGGCTTGCCTGAACTGATCGTTGACACCACCGGTGAGTTGATTCAGCGCCAACAGCACGTCATGGTTGTTGAGACGGAAATGAACCGGCCAAATTGCTGCCCGGGATACGGTTGTTTCGTCAGTTCCAACATCTCAGATCTCACGATGGTCTGGTGAGGCATCTGCTGCACATCCAGCCGACCAGCAGTTCCTGTACTTAGTCTAGGGACGCCCGCACTGGGCTGGTAACCTTTTGAAAATCAACGAAAACGTTATCATGGACATCTCAACCGGTTGCCATTCAACAAAAAGACAGAGGATCCTATCCTTGAGCTTGGAACAACATAAATCGTCGGCTCCCCAAGTGATTCGTGTAGCGGTGGTAACCATCAGCGATACACGAACTCTCGAAACCGACAAAGGAGGACAATCGGTCATCGATTACCTCAAGGATGCTGGACATTCGGTTGTCGAGCGCTTCATCGTGCCCGACGAACCCACTCGACTTACGTCTACCGTAGAAAAGTTGTCTCTGCGATCTGACGTGGACGCGATCTTAATGACTGGAGGTACGGGGATCTCAGGTCGCGATCAGACATATGAAACGCTGCTTTCGCTATTAGACCGCTCGCTGCCGGGATACGGCGAATTGTTTCGCATGCTGAGCTTCGAGGAGATCGGCTCAGCGGCGATGTTGAGCCGTGCAACGGGTGGTTTGATTGGGCAAACGCTATTGTTGAGTATGCCTGGTTCAACGGCAGCCATTCGGCTGGCCATGGAAAAGCTGATTCTACCTGAGCTGGGACATCTGGTGCGCGAAGCTCAGCGACAGGATTGAGCTTGAAGAGGGGGAACGGACTCTTGCGGGGGCCGTTTTGAATACAAGATCACCTTGCTGGCAACTTCTAGCTGTAGGTAGTAGAATTCGGGTGACTGGCAGGAGTGATTGGCTTGTAAGCAAACAGTCATCAAGAAGCGGCGCAGGACGAACACGATGTCTGAAGAAATTATTCCCGTGTTGATTCGAATGGTCCAGATCTATACGTATGTATTTGTCGGACGTATCATGCTCTCCTGGATTCCTACCATCGACCGTTCGAATCCCATTGTGCATTTCATCCACCAGCTTACGGAACCGGTGCTGGAGCCAGTTCGTCGAACCATTCCGCCGATCGGCATGATGGATTTCTCACCCATTGTGGTTTTGCTCGGCTTGCACCTTCTGCAAGCGCTATTGGCGCGCTCAGTTTACTGATGATGTTGAACTTCGAGGAAAATTGATGCCCAGTCGTGCTGCTACCGAATATCGCTATGAAAAGCTAACCTGGCCAGAAATCAACGATGCGGTGGAACTGGAAAAAGTGTGCATTGTGCCCTGCGGGGCTGTCGAACAGCATGGACACCATCTTCCACTGGACGTGGATCTGGTCTGCCCGACCGAAATTGCTCGTGGTGCTGGAGAGCAAGTACCGGGCAAGATGTTGGTGTTGCCGGTTGTAGCTTACGGATACACTGGCCACGTGATGGACTTCCCCGGAACCATAAACCATGACTTCGAGCATTTCATACACCATGTGCTCGACATCACCAAATCTCTCGCCTACCACGGCTTCAAAAAGATCATGCTTCTCAATGGGCACGGTTCGAACATGCCCAACCTAGACTTGGTCGCAAGGCGGACCAATTTGGAAACCGATGCGGAGTGCGTCTGTACCGCTTGGTGGAACCTACTAACCGTCGATAAAGACTTCCTACCCAACTGGCGCGAAAGCAAATTCCCTGGTGGGTGTGCGCATGCCTGCGAGCTCGAAACTTCGCTATACATGTATCTGGATGGTGACCACGTGCGACATGACAAGATCCAAAGTGGCGTGATCAGCTACAACGAAGAAGACGACCCGTTTCAATGGGTTGATTTGTTCGGACAAGGTCCTGCCTCGGTCATCTCATGGACCAGCAGTTACAGCGAAACTGGCGTATTAGGTGAGGCTGAATTGGCATCCGCAGAAAAAGGACAGCGTGCGTTCGAAGAGGCGGTAAGGCAATTAGTTCGCTTCGTCACTTGGTTCAAAGACCGCCCAAGAGACGAACGCCGCGAGCGCCATCGCACACCCCCCACAATCCCTATTCCGTGGGGCCAGCGCCCCATGCCATGAATGTTCTACGTGGATTATAAGATCATGTCATTACTCAAGCTGCTTGGCACACCAACCTGCCGGGCATTCCTGGCAGTCATCCTCTCTGTGATTGTTGTGATACCGTCGGATGCCGATGAATTCGCATTAGGTCAGTTGTCACCCCGAGGCAAGCGACGCGTGATCTATGTCAGTGACTTGTCTAACACAACTTGCCACATGAGCGAACCAGCCACTGCGGACGAATTACGTCACATCGTTCGCAATTACGCTGATCTGGGATCCATTGATACGCTGGTGCAAGAAATATGGCATCAAGGCTGGAGTACATTTTGGCGAACCGAGCTGTGCCCCTACGATTCTCGCTTCCAACACAAACGACTCGAACCTTTGATGGACGCAGGTACCATGCCTGTGGAAATCTACATCGACGAATGTCACCGGCAAAAGATGGAATTCATTGCCGGGTTTCGCATGAATGACCGCCACGGTGCAAACCCGAAATGGTTCGCCAAAATTGCTCAGGAAAAGCCTTCTTGGATCCTGCATGACTTTCATCCAACCTCGGGCGGTGCCGATCCGAAAAGCTACCAAATTGGTTGCGCGTTGGATTACTCCGTCCAAGAGGTACGCGAATGGCTGTTATCAATCATGCGCGAAGTTGCCTCGCGTTTTGACGTGGATGGGATTGAGTTCAATTTCACCAGGATGCCTGAATGCTTTCCCAGGGAATCGGCGACGGAAAGCCATCCACTCATGACAGAGTTCGTTAGAAGTGTGCGTGAAATGCTGGACGAAGTGGGTGCTCAAAAAGAACAGCAGCTGTTGCTAGGTGTCCGTGTCCTTCAAACAGTCACAGCCTGTCGGAAGATGGGTTTGGATGTTCCTACTTGGATCCGAGAAGGCTTGGTGAACTACGTTTCGCCTGGTGATATTGGCTTCACCGAATTCAACGCACCCTATGAGGACTTTGTCCGTTTGGCTCGCACCCACGACTGCTATGTATACCCTCAAGTCGAATGCCGACTGGGAATCGAACGTTGGAAGGATTCAAATCGGACTGAATTTCAGACACCGGAGCAATACCGCGCAGCGTTGCGAAACATTTATGGATCCGGCGCTGACGGATTTTCAACTCAGAATTATTTCGTCATGTGGGGACCCAGATTCAACCCCGGACAATCAGGAGTCACACGTCCAAACTGGTATCCGGAACGGCTTACAACGTTAAAGACACTAAGAGACCCAACACAGCTGACAGGCGGTGATCGCCATTACATTTTTTCACCGTTGTGGGGACCTGTTGGACGAGGTCCGGGAAATACCTATCAACCAGAGATGATCGACTTGGCGCGCAATACACTAAATCAACGTGATACGTTTCGATTTCGTCTGTGTGAACGGCTGCCTGACCCCTCGCTGGCCACATTGACCTGCATGCCCGCCATCCTCCCTGGGGACGACATCGCGATTGACGTGAACGGCACTGTCATTCCTCCTGAAAACATTCAGATCGAATGGAGTGAGAAGGAAAACACACCGCCCAAGGTTCGCTTCACGTTACATTCACCACCGGCAATCTACGGTGACAATCAGCTGGGAATGAGGCTGCTGGAAAGCGCCACCACGGCCCCTGCCGAGTCACGAATCCAAATGTACGATGTAGAAGTTTTCGTGCCGGCACCCTAGAAGCAACGTTGGGGAAACCAATGGTTGATTCCATCGCAGGTAGTCGCCACCTGCGATGAAAGTATCGAGCAGATGACGGGTTGGCGCTACCACCATGGGTTCTGTTGCATGACGTTCATTTGCGGGCCATCCGCCATTTGAACTACAATCAGGCTAACAGCCCATCCTGCATGCTACAGGTTGGACAAAGACCAATGAAACAGGCCTAAGTTGGCCATGGCGAGTGACAGGAAAAAGGTTGGTATGAAGAGTTCACAAACAATCCTGCTGGCCATGTGCGCAACATGGTGCCTGGCATCACCTGCTGTCGCACGAGAGCTTTCTGTCCCAGAAGGATTTTCCATTGAGTTAATCGCCGGGCCTCCATTGGTTGACCGTCCCATTACAGCAGCACTTGACGACAAAGGGCGACTCTACGTCGGTGATTCGTCCGGATCTAACGTCAAGATGGATCAACAACTGGAAGAGAAAACACACCGTATCATGCGGTTAGTCGACACGGATGATGACGGTTTCTTTGACGAGTCCACTGTCTTTGCTGACCGTATGATGTTTCCTGAAGGGACTTTGTTTTACAAAGGATCCCTGTACGTTGCCGCTCCGCCCAGCATCTGGAAGCTTACCGACACCAACGATGATGGTATTGCCGATCAGCGCGAAGAGTGGTTTCAAGGCAAAACGCTGACATATTGTGCGAACGACTTGCACGGACCTTATCTCGGGCCGGATGGTTTTCTTTATTGGTGCAAAGGCGCATTTGCCGAACAAACGCATCGAGTGCACGGTCGAGAATGGTCGACACGCGCTGCTCACATTTTCCGCTGTAGACCAGATGGAACCGGTTTTGAGCCTGTCATGACTGGCGGCATGGACAATCCAGTGGACGTCATATTTTCGCCCACCGGAGATCGCTTCTTTACGTCCACATTCCTGGTCCATCCGGGCAACGGGCTGCGTGACGGAATTAGCCGAGCTATTTACGGAGGAGTTCACGGCAAATCACACGGTGTCAACGATGGTCATCCTCGAACAGGCAAATTGATGCCAGTACAGGTCCACATGGGAGCCGCAGCACCATGTGGTTTGGAACGCTATGACTTCGCCCTTTGGGGCGAAGCCTATCAGGACAATCTCTTTGCATGTCAATTCAACAAACGCAAAGTATCACGCCATATTTTGCAAGCTGACGGAGCCGCTTTTCGCACCATTGATCATGATTTTATTATTAGCGATGACGTAGACTTCCATCCGACGGACGTATTTGCGGATGCCGACGGAAGCTTGCTGGTAGTGGATACCGGAGGCTGGTACAAGATCTGTTGTCCCACGTCCCAGCTGGAAAAAGCAGACGTACTCGGTGGAATCTACCGGGTGCGCAAAAACGGATCTCCAACATTAGCGGATCCGCGCGGCAAGCAGTTAGCATGGAACAAGGCCACGCCAGAACAATTGTGGGATTGGCTCGAAGATCAGCGTTCTGCCGTTCGGGAACATGCGACGCGTGAATTGGTGTCTCGGCGAGACACCGCCAGCCTGCACAAGTTTCTTGAGGATTTGGCGAACGAACAAGAGATTCGACTTGGCAGAGATCATTATGGTAGGTTGTCGCGAGTCTGGGCGTTAGGACAACTCGAACTACCCCTATCACAGACGCTGATCCGCCAACTTTTGCACCACAAACATCCAGAGGTTCGCAAGACAGCCGCACAAATGGTCAGCCTGCACCGGGATCCGATGGCGATGGAGTCTCTGATAAAGATGCTAGGACATGATCGACCTGCCAATCGACGCGTGGCTGCCGAAGCATTGGGGCGCATCGGCAATCGCACGGCCGTCCCACATCTTCTTTCCGCCACCTCTCAAGCAACAGATCGAGACTTGGAACACTCCATCATCTATGCCTTGATCGAACTAGAAGATACGAATCAGTTACAATCGGTTTTGGGCTGGAGTGAAGTCGAAAGCGACACAGCTGCCGCCGCCTTGATCGCTTTGGATCAGATTGCTGGGGACCATCTGAAATCGGGTCAGGTGATTCCTTATTTAGATTCGCTGGACGCTGTATTGAAGCAAACTTCGCAATGGTTAATCACACAACACCCTGAGTGGGGCGGAGATCTAGCTAAATGGTTTCGCCAAAAGTTGGCGGCCGTTGCCAACTTTGAGCCCGTGCGGTCGGAGCAGGCTGACAGGGAAGACTTTCTGACGAACCTTCTCGCAGACTTTGCCTCGCAGGCATCCGTTCAGGAATTGATGGCTCACATCGTGGCCGACGATCAATTCTCTGTCGGCGGGCGAGCAACCGTTTTGCGGGCCATGAAACAAGCCAAACCAGCGGAGACTCCAAGTGCATGGTGGGATGTTCTCGCCAACGTCATCTCTCAACGGAAAGCTCCTTTACTGGAGCTGGCCGTGGTTGTTACACAGGAATTGCCAGCCTCTAAAGAAACTCATCAGCAGCTTGACGCAGCGTTGTTAGCGGTAGTGGATAACGTCGATGCGCGGATTCAGACACCCAGAACAACTCGTGTGCAAGCATTATCCATTGTTGCGTCCCGACTAACAGAACTGAGTCAGACACAGTTTTCTTTGTTAGTCCATAGTTTTTCGGACGACTCTCCGATTTCAGTGCGGCAGCCTGCCAGTGAAGCTATTGCCGGTGCGAGGTTGTCCGGTGAACAATTGCGGCAAGTCTGTGCATTGATGCACGTAGCAAGCCCCTTAGAGGTCAATCTTCTCCTGGAACCGTTCGTTCACAGTGCCGATGAGACAATCGGCTTGCAGCTCGTTGCTGCGTTGAAGCGATCATCAGCACTGCCCGCGCTGCGCGTGGAGATACTGCGTGACAAAATGGCCAAATATGGCCCTTCGGTCCAGGAAGGTATCGAAGAAATTCACAAATTGTTGAATGTGAACCTGGACGCACAGAGAGCCAAATTGGCCGCACTGTTACCGCAAATGGAAAATGGGAATGAGCGCCGTGGTCATGCCGTCTTCCATAGTTCCAAGGCACTTTGCTCTGCCTGCCATAAACTGGGATATGCGGGTGGAATTACCGGTCCTGATTTGAGTCGTATTGGTGCAACACGTACCAAACGCGACTTGCTCGAATCGATCCTTTTTCCCAGTTTAAGCTTTGTACGCAATTATGAACCGGTGATTGTAGTAACGGAAACCGGACAAATGGTAAACGGTTTGATTCGCAACGAATCGGCGACGGATATTCTCCTGGCCACCGGACCGAACAAAGAATTCCGCGTGCTGAAGGACGAGATCGAAGATATAACTCCTAGTCGTATGTCCATTATGCCAGCCGGGCTGGATAAACAACTGACAATTCAACAATTGGCAGATTTGGTGGCATTTTTGAAGTCTCGCGGAGAGTAAAATAACAGGTACGATGGGATACTCATTCTGCCACAAAGCGCTCTATATCTTTGTCTTTCTATGTATCCTTTCGAATCCATATTTTGAAGGTGCCGCTGCGAACGAACCGAGGATTGAATTTCAAAAACACATTCGGCCGATTTTTGTAGAACATTGTCTGCAGTGTCACGGTCCGGACGCTGGCGCCCGCCAGGCGGATTTGCGGTTGGATGTACGGGAAGAGGCAATTGCCGCACGTCCAGAAAAGGAACCGGCCATCGTTCCAGGACATGTAAAAGTAAGCCTTCTCTGGCAGCGGATCACGTCTGACGATCCCCAGCTGATCATGCCGCCGACGGAGCACGAAAAACCACTTAGCAAACAGCAGATTTCCTTGCTCCGACAATGGATCGACCAGGGAGCAGAATACACGCCACACTGGTCATTCATTGCACCACAGCGTCCTGACGTTCCTCCAGTACCAACCTCTTCCGATGCATCGAGACACTACGACATTCAGAATGCCATCGACACGTTTGTTGCTCAAATCCTGGCCGAAAAAAACTTGAGCATGTCACCCCCCGAGCATGCCGATGTGCTTTGCCGTCGGTTGTACCTCGACTTGATCGGTTTACCTCCCTCGCCTGCGGAGCTGGATTTGTTTGTCGCAGCCGCTGCACACGACCGAACGACAGCCGTCAATGCGCTGGTGAATCAACTGTTAGCCAGTGATCATTTTGGCGAAAAATGGGCTCGTCATTGGATGGACGTGGCGCGCTATGCTGATAGCAATGGTTTCGAGAAAGACGTTCACCGGGACCAATGGGCTTGGCGAGATTGGCTGATCCGAGCGTTGAACCGGGACCTCCCCTATGATCAATTCATCACAGAACAAATTGCCGGCGATTTGTTGCCCACACCTACACAGGACCAGGTGGTCGCTACTGGTTTCCTTCGCAACGGCCTCGTCAATGAAGAAGGAGCAATCGTACCAGAACAATTCCGCATGGAAGGCAACTTTGACCGCATGGACTGCATTGGCAAGGCCATTTTGGGTGTATCACTGCAATGTGCACAATGCCACAGCCACAAATTCGATCCCGTCTCTCAAGATGAATACTACGGCATGTTCGCCTTCCTGAATGATGCGGCCGAAGCGCAGTCATCCGTTTATTCTGTGTCGCAGCTGCACAAGATTCGCGAGATTGAAACAAAAGTTTCCGATTTGGCAGAACAATGCATTGACGCATGGAACAAGCCTGGGGAGGAACAGTCAGCCGACACATCGTGGGAGGAAGACCTGCTCGTGTGGGAACAAGCGCAGCATGAGCTACAGAAAGCATGGACTGTGTTGGACACCCACGAGCACGTGTGGCTGGATGGCGTCAATCATCCCGAGGAACTGGTTGATCATAGCATCGTGGTACTCGGGCACCCTACCGTAAAAGGTGGAATGTATGTCATTGCCGAACCTAAGATGGATGGAATCACTGGATTGCGGCTGGAGGCACTGACATATCACGACTTGCCCTATGGCGGACCTGGACGCAACAGCTACCGCGGAAATTTCGTCATCAGCGAACTAAGCGTCGAAGTCAAGCCGCCCGAGGCAAGTAACTGGACGGCGGTGACGCTACAACAAGCAACAGCTGATTTTTCGGAGACAGAACGCATTGTCGATGGAGACGAAGCAAAAGAGAAAGACAAACGGCGACGTGTGGGGCCGGTCGCTTTCATGATCGATGGGGAAAAAATGACCGGCTGGAGTCCAGATCGCGGGCCTGGCCGGCGCAATACAGACTCCGTCGCTGTATTGCAGTTTGCCGAACCGTTACATTATCCGTCCGGAACCACCCTGAAAATCAGTCTTTCGTTCCACCATAGTCCCACTGGGGATGGACGACAGAACACAATGTTGGGACGTATGCGATTCGGAATCACACGAACCACCACACCCACGGCCACCCCATATCTTCATGCGGCTACCTTGGCGATGGCCAAACCTGGAACGAGACGAACCGAATCAGAACAAGCGGCGGTGGTTGCTGCATGGCGGTCGACGAAGACAGAGCTCAAACAGCTTTGCGATCAGATCGCCGCTGCTTATGCCAGCTACCCTGATCAAACGACCAGCGTCTTGACGCTGGCCGTACGAGATGATGCCGACCGAAAGACGACGTTTCTACTGGATCGCGGCATCTGGGATCGGCCCAAATACCAAGTGGACCCTCATGTTCCAGCGGTGCTCCATCCACTCGAAGCGAGCCGACCCACAGCAGATGCGGCAGATCCTCCCACGCGTTTGGACTTTGCGCGCTGGTTGGTCGACAAACGCTCACCACTCACGGCTCGAGTTCATGTCAACCGCGTTTGGCAAACTGTCTTTGGCGCAGGACTTGTACGTACTCCAGAAGATTTTGGTACCCGCGCCCCTCAACCTGATCACTTGCAACTACTCGACTGGTTGGCGGTTGAATTCATGGAGCGGGGTTGGAGCACCAAACATTTACTGATGACCATCGTGAAGAGCGCGACTTACCAGCAATCATCTCGTGCAAGTGCTGCCTTGCGCCAAGTCGATCCGCTCAATCAATGGTTCACGCGCGGACCTCGCTTTCGCGTCGAGGCCGAAGTCGTGCGTGACATCACGCTCACAGCATCTGGGTTGTTGAAACGAGACATCGGTGGGCCTAGTGTCTTTCCACCTATGCCCGAGAGTGTGCTGAGCGACCTGTATACAAGACCACAATACTGGGACGTCGCCCAGGATGCTCATCGCTATCGCCGAGCACTCTACATCTATCGAAAGCGCTCGATGCCGGATCCTGCATTGGCCAGCCTGGACGCACCTAATGCTGACGCCGCTTGTGCACGTCGTGCTCGTTCCAACACTCCACTGGCCAGCCTGGTCGTGATGAACGAGCCTATTTTCGTCGAGGCCGCTCGCGCGCTGGCCCTACGTATTCTCCGCGAAGGTGGAGCGACGGACCGTGAGCGAATCGACTACGCTTTTCAGCTATGCACAGGGCGCCATGCACATGCTGCCCAACAAGAAGAAGTGTTAGCACTATTAGCTATGCAATACGACAGACTGAATGCTGGTGAATTAACGGCCGATGCCATTATCACGGGCGAGGCTGCGGAAACACCGGAGATTCCTTCTGTCGCTACACCAGCCGATGCTGCCGCCTGGACGATTGTCGCTCGTGTATTGCTGAACTTAGACGAAACACTGAGTAAGAATTGATATGAATACCTCGCCTTCATTCCATACCGAAATAGCACAACATGCAACTCGTCGTTGGTTCATGAAGGAATGTGGAGTAGGTTTGGCTGGTATGGCATTGCATTCACTATTTGCCAAAGATGCTAGCGCCATCAGTTCACTGAGTCCACAACGCCCTCATTACACGCCCCGCGCCAAGCGGGTGGTTTACCTGTTCCACGCTGGGGCTCCCAGTCAGTTGGAACTTTTTGACCCTAAGCCAGAACTCAATTTACATGACGGGAAGTTGCCTCCGGCTGAACTACTTGAAGGATATCGTGCAGCATTCATTAATCCCAACTCCGCACTCTTGGGACCGAAGTACAAATTCGTACCTCACGGCGAATGTGGGACCGAACTCAGTGAACTGCTGCCGCACACTTCCCAGATTGTCGACGATCTGTGCCTGATTCGCTCGATGTACACCGAGGCTGTCAACCATGCTCCTGGTCAAATCATGATGAATACCGGTTCGCAGCAATTCGGCCGTCCCAGCTTTGGTTCATGGACGCTTTATGGGCTGGGGAGCGAAAGTGAGAACCTGCCTGGATTCATTGTGTTGACAAGTGCGTCAGGAACGAGTGGAGGTACGAGTAATTTCGGTAGTGGATTCCTCTCGACATCCTATGCCGGTATACCGTTTCGCAGTACAGGAGACCCCATTCTTTATTTGTCCAATCCCCCGGGATTCGATCAGCAGACGCAGCGCGCTTCGTTAGACAGCCTCCACCGGCTGAATTCCTTGTCCCTTGCTGAGCTGGGGGATCCCGAAATTTCAGCCCGTATTCAAAGCTACGAAACTGCATTTCGATTGCAAAGCAGTGCACCCGAGCTGATGAACCTATCAAGTGAGTCGGAGGATACGCTCCGACAATATGGCATCGAGGATGCCCATGAATCGACTTACGCCCGGAATTGCTTACTGGCCCGACGGCTGCTGGAACGCGGGGTACGATTTGTGCAGCTGTTCCACGAAGCATGGGACCAGCACTCCAACCTAACGCAAGGGGTCAAAAGTAACTGCCAGCGTACCGATCAAGCCAGCGCTGCACTCATCGAAGACTTAAAACGTCGTGGACTGCTGGACGACACGCTTGTCATCTGGGGCGGAGAGTTTGGTCGCACGCCGATGGTACAGGGAACCAACGATGGTCGTGATCATCACAATCGCTGTTTTTCCATCTGGCTGACAGGTGGGGGAATCAAGACGGGACAGGTTTACGGCGAAACTGATCCGTTTGGATTCAACGTGACGCGCGATCCAGTTCACGTGCACGATTTCCATGCAACGTTACTGCATTTGCTTGGCATGGATCACACACGGTTGACTTATCGCTTTCAAGGACGCGATTTCCGCCTAACGGATGTTCATGGCAAATTGATCGATGGCATTTTGGCGTAGTGCGTGGGCGGGGGAAACCAACAAAACCTGTAACTCACGCACTAGTCCCGGTCCTGAATGCGATAGAGATGCGTGCGCGTACGAACATACAAAGCGTTCCCCGAAACAGCTGGGGAAGCCATGCAGCCTTCGTCGAGCTGGTTCTGGGCGACTTTGCGATACTTGCTATCCGCAGCGATCACAGTCGATTTCCCCTCCTGGTCAAACAACCAGATCTTGCCTTCAGAATATATAGGCGATGCGGAAAAATCGTTTCCGATACGCGCCTGCCACAGCTCTTTTCCTGTAATCGCTTCCAGACATGTCGCCACCCCCGAATCGTTGACCATGAACAGTTTCTCGTCCACCAATAACAGGGAGGGTCGTTTGCAGACAGCATCATCAAATGTCCAGGCAATGTGCGCATCTTCCAGCAATCCGTGCGCGTCGGGGTGAATGGCCCGTAAATCCCCTCCGGAACCTAACGGCGCAAACACCAGTCCATGCCCCGTCACGGGTCGGCAGGCACCCGAGTGACTGCCGAGAGCCTCCATTCGCCAGACTTCCCGACCCGTTCTTGGTTCGTAGGCGTACAGTGCCTTCGAACCAAGGCTGATCAACAGCGGCCGACCAGCAACCTGGGAAATCACAGGGGTCGAGAAGGCTTTTCGGTAATCACCATCCTGCCGAGGCCCACCCGTTTCCGGATCGATATCTTGAAAGTCGATGGTGCGGTCCGTGCGCCAGATCGTGCGTCCTGACCCCTTGTCGAGCGCCACGACATATTGTTGGTCGCTGCCGTCAAAATGAATGATCAATAAATTCTCGTACAAAAACGGCGATGATCCCGGACCACGGAAATGATTACAGATGAAATCGGTCCGCTCCCAAATCACTTGGCCAGTCTCTGAATCCAAACAAGCGTTATAGGGAGAGCCAAAGCTAACATAAAGGCGTCCGTCTTCGATCACTGGCGACGGGGATGCATAAGAATTGAAGTTATGACAGGCCTGAGGATCCCGGACATCGTGTAGCCGCTTATCCATAACAACCTCACCCGTCCGTTTGTCGACACAGATGACGGCCAACCACGTACCATCTGCCGAAGCATTCGTAAGCCATACCCGATCCTCCCAGATGACGGGGGACGACCAGGCTTTGCCAGAGACTTCGGTTTTCCAGACAATATTTTCGGTTTCGCTCCAATGCACAGGCAACTTCGCACCCGCAGCGACATGCCCCTGATCATTGGGACCACGAAAATTGGTCCAGTTGTCGTCACCAAGCGCCTCGCCAACGGACAAAACTGCTGCGAAAAGGCTGAATACAATGGGTGCCGGACTTTGTTTTATCATGTGGAACTCTTTGTGTCGGTTAAGGAGCCTCTATTCGTTTGCTGTGCGTACGATTGTCGCATGTGGTATGCTGGCCAGCAAGAGAATTCGTGACTGCCATGGTGATGAGTCAATGGACTAGCGGCATCGACAGTTCGTCGGTAGGAACGACGTGGTGCAGCTGGTTGCGATTCTGGGCCGTATCGCGGGGATATGACTGTTGATGATGCGTTGCGTGGACCAGGAATGCTACCAAGCAAAGGATGCTATTGGGAGTTTGCCGCCGGTTCTACCGTTTGAAATCAGATGGCCACTCTTACCTATCCACTCGCCCACTTCACCGCGAATGACCTTTCCGCTTCATGCGATTCCCCCTGCGCTGGGATGAATCAGTCATTTTCACCCGACTTGCGATCTGGTCCTCTGTCTGGTGCGCCGCACCACGTCTGGCTTAACTAGAAACCATCACCGGTGCTCAACTGAGCTCGTAAATGTTCGCAGTTGATCACCTTTTCGACCAGATCAAGTGGCACGTAGAAGTAGTGATTACTGGCCTCGAAGCCAATCCGTGAATCGGCTTTGACAATCGAATACAACTTCACGGCCAAATCGATTTCTGCGAGTAACAGCTCATCCACCTTCTTCAGCAGACGATCCCGTTGTTGGTCGTTTAACTCATCGGCCGCGAGAGCATCCCGCGCCATGATAAAACGAGCCTGGTTTCCCACACTGGCAAAATAAAGATGGGCTGCCTGTGCGACGCCTAAATCTGCCTGCGCGGTAGCACGGAGCGGTGGGTCGGCCGTGTCGATGACGCGCTGCATCGCATCCAATCCTTCTTGCCATCCCCGAGCCACAGTTTCGAATTGACCGGCAAAAACTTCTGAGGGATAGCTTCCTCGCCAGCCATCCAAATCATCGTAGGGAATACCGACCATCGATGCGCTATATCCAGTCTTTCTTCCGTACATCAAATTCGCCGGCCCTACCTGTACTGGCGCCAAATACACGACAGCACCATTGTAGGGATACTGTTCGAACGCCCGACTGAAAGCTTGCCAGGCTTGACGAGCGTGCGATATTGCTTTTTTTCCATACCTGTCTCTGGCGATTCCGTCTAGGACATCGGGGATTTTCGCTTGTGGGTTGTCATGAAATCTTTTTGACACCTGCAGGTTGGGTGACGGATACCCGCCCAATGACCAACTCATCATCATTCCATCGACCTGTTCTTGTGCCAGATTGGCGCAATGCCTCGCCACCAATTCGAGGACAGGTAGATACGGCACGCTCGATAATTCCCATGTGCAATTCAACTGCACCTTGGCCACCGTCTTGAGCCCAGCCTGCCGCGCGGCCCGCCAGTGAAGTTTTGCGCGAGGACCGGGACCCACGGCTGAGATCGAGTATTCGCCAACCGTCTGGTCCACTCCACCGCGATTAATTCGAAGAGCCCATTCGCTGACTGACATGAACCATACCGAGTCGGGCAAGGCAGAAACGATATCTGGTGCTTTTGCGTGCCCTCGCCACCCCCAGTCCCACACGATGACCCGCGCGTCTGGCGATCCACGGTGCACTCCTTCGGCAATGGCCTGATTCACTTCGACCAAGATCTCTGTGTCGGATCGTTTTCCACAACGCGGACAATCGCGGTGCCCACCGCGATAGGCACAATTGGTGGGGTTTTCCGATGCCGTAATCGTAAACACGCCTCCCAAATTTGGCACTTGACGGAATACGTAAGTGAGCGCGTCGCGAATCCAGTCGCGCACTTCAGGAACGCTCGTACACATTAACTTGCGCTCGCCAACGATGAGTCCGGCCATGTTGGGCCGTTCTTCGAAAAAGGCGAACGGCTGCGATCGAGGTTCATTCATGTAGAGATAAATGTCGATGCCGTAACGCTGGGCGCGCTTGACCAGCCGTTGCAGATTAGTAATCCGCTGTTCGTGTCCTTCGCCGAACTCGGGAAAATAGGGACCACCGGGCGCGAGTTGACGGAGCACCACGTGCAACCACACTCCCGTCACACCCTGATCGGAAAGTTTTTCCAGTAGCCCATCAGGGAACGGATCCACCTCCGAGTCGATAAGTGGATCGCCGAAAACTCCACAATAGGAATAAATAAAACGCAGCGGACGATCGGAGCGATTCTCAGCTGTGGTCTGTCGCTGTGTTTGACTGGTCCTACTCAGTTCATCGATGAATGCAAAGCGTTCTTCGCCCGGATGATGCAACGCGTCACCAAAGTGCTCTACTACCTGCTGTCGGATTTCTTCTGCCCGTTTTCGTTTCGCATCGCTTGGCCCCTCATATACGACAGGCTCGCATTTCGGTTTGAGCAGGCCGAGTTTATGGTAAAGAAAGTCGTCTTCCCGCAAAGAAAAAGCCAGTTGTTTGGACGACATGTCAAGCAACGTTAGCAGTTGTTCGTAGGGGAGCAAGTGCCAGTTGCGACGCAGGACCGTGATGTAACCCCGGTCCTCCATGCGTTCCGGAACGTGGACTTTGCCGGGCAAACCCATCGATGTGGCTAATTCTCTTACTGTCGCTTCATCCGTGTCCAATACTCGAGCGATTCGCGAAGTTGGTACAAGCTGCCAATTTCGCCAGACAAGCGCATGTGCTCGATCGGGAAAATGAGGCGTTTCGAGCGCGGGAGGATGGGATCCTATCGGCAACGATTCAGCATGCGATGTGGCATGCAACGTCAAGCACACAACCATCAGCATCCGTGCTTGATTGGCAAAGCATTGCATGGCTTTCGCTCCTAGCAAATCGGTTTCGGACATACATGTGTTAACATGAATAGCCAGGCAGCCATCAGACTGGCCATCCACCCAGTTGAGACGCGCGATCTTTATATGCCGACTACGGCATTCACGCGCGCTACGACTTCCCGCACAACGTCATCTTCGATCGTGGCCGTGGCGATACAGAAAGGCGAACGTCCCTCGCCGATGTCGATATTGTACGTCAGATACATCGCGCGACTTAAGAAACTAATAAACTTGACGCGATCCACGACAAAAGGAATGACCTCTCGGAGGAATACGCGCGTCAAGCGTTGACCCATTTCTGTGTCGCCCTGTCGGATCGCTTGATCAGCCTTCTTGAAGACCGGCCCCCAAAGGTTCATAAACGTGCCGATCGCACCGTCCGAACCAGACATAATGCCATGGGCGAGCAATTCGTCGAACCCAGAGAACAATACATAATCGTCACCGAGTGCATCTCGCAATTGAGAAAAGAAAGCAAAATTGGCTTCCGTTAGTTTCACGCCCGCAAAATGCGGTAACTCTTTCAACCGACGTCCATACTCGGCGGACGAAGGTAGCGCAAGCTGGTTGAATGCCGCGTGGTATGGAAAAAATGGCAACTCGGTGGCTGACGCGATCATTTCATAGTGAGAGAATGTGAGATTAACGTCGACCGGAAAATAGATCGGCGGAACCGAACTAATGGCGTCGGCACCACAGTCAGCTGCATGTTTGGCTAACTCAATAGCATCATAAACAGATACTGCACCCACATGAACCATGACCGGAAGTCGATGATTGTTCGTTTGGCATACGCGTTCGCAGATCGCTTTACGAGTCTCCAAGGACAGCGCTGGACCTTGACCGGTCGACCCTAACAGGTACAGCCCATCCAGTTCCTGCTCGACGAACAATTCGACGAGTTGATCCATTGCTTCCATGTTAGGAGTGCCGGCTGTGTCGACTGCACTCAGTACGGCAGGCCAAATCCCGCCCGTTATCTTTTGGATAGCCATGAAGGTGTCTTTCTGCTTGTGTGATTTTTGTGTCATCCCTGAGCACGCCGAAGGGTATTCGTAAGGGCAACGCACATAGAGATGATTGGCGCTGCGCTTCCCCAGCATGATATCAGCAGCTGAGGCCCGACACAGAGCATGGGAACGAGAAGAAACATAATAACCTCTAGCACCAGAGGATGGGAGTCCTTCTCTAGTCGGTATGAGGACTAGGTCGCAAGAATCCGCTGCGCTCCACTGACTGTCGAGCAAGTCGGTCGTTCTCCGGATCGTCCAATGCCAACAGATAGCGCAAACTCTCGGACAAAGTAGCTTGGACCTCTGCGTCGATCAACTGCTTTTGGTACTGCTGCTGAGGCTTGTCGCGCCGGCAGTAAAAGGCGTGGATGGCAGTACGTGGACGATCGGTTCGATTGGCCAGGCCACCGTGCCACAAATGCGCATTCATAACAATCACGGATCCTGCCTTGCCGGTAACCAAAAACTGTTGCGGGTGATCGGCCAAGCAGTCGTCCAGCAAAGACTGTGGCAACTGGTTGGAGCGATGGGAACCCGGTATCACGCGCAAAGCACCGTTGTCTTTTGTAAAATCATCGAGCATCCACACAACGTTACAGACCCAACTTCCTTTTGTATCGGGTATCGCACCCATGTCACAGTGCAGCGGTTGAGGCTCTTTGTTGTTTGGATTGGCCGAGCGTGCATTCAAACTGCTCAACTTGACGTTGCATTCCAGTACATGTTGGACCAATGGCAATACGTCCGCGTGGGCCATGATTTCCTGGAATATATCCCCTTTGTTGACCAGGTTCGCCAATCGCCGACTTCCGGGTTCCTGACGAAACTCTGCGCCCGCCGATGCCCCTTCTCGTTGGAATAGCATCGTGATCTGGTCGCGAAGCTGACCCAACAGATTCGCATTTATGACGTCAGGCAGTAGCACATAACCATTGTCATCAAGTTGTTGAAAACTGTTTGGTTCGATCATTTACTCTGGAGATCTTCATCGAGAAGCACTTCAACGAGGTTCGTGAGACCGCTCCAAACCTGCCACCACATCTAACGCGGAGCTCTTGTCGAAAGAGCGTGTTTCTGCCCACGCCCGGTGTTGGCGACAAACTGCCACAGCCGATCCGCCTGTGGCATAGAATTGGCGCAATCTTTTCTAGGCAACATAATGATAGCCCATCTTATTCATTAGGAGAATCATGTGACGATACGCTGGGGAATCTTGGGATGCGGTGACGTGACCGAAGTCAAGAGCGGTCCCGCGCTGCAGTTGGCAACCGACAGTTCAGTGGTCGCGGTGATGCGTCGCACTGGAGCACTGGCCGAAGACTATGCGAAGCGGCATCAAGTCGCCCGTTGGTACGACTCAGCGGATGAGCTTTTCCATGACCCCGAAGTGAATGCCATTTATATTGCCACCCCACCTGGCTCCCATCTGGCCTATGCGTTGCAAGCGGCTGAGATTGGTAAACCAGCCTACGTGGAAAAACCGATGGCCAGAAACTTTCGTGAGTGCCAACAGATGGTAGAGGCATTTCAAGGCCGTGATCTACCGCTGTTTGTCGCCTATTATCGTCGAGCTTTGCCGAGATTTCTGAAAGTGAAAGAAATCATTGATTCTGGAATTCTGGGAACAATTACCGGAGTGCAACATCGTTTGGAGGCACCGGTTCCAGCCGACTTTGACACACAAACACTGCCTTGGCGACTTGTGGCTCCGCATTCGGGAGGCGGTTTGTTCTTCGATTTGGGGTCTCACGCGCTAGATCTGATCGACTACCTGCTGGGCCCCCTGGAAAATGTCGCAGGAATGGCCAGCAATGGCGCTGCACTCTACGATGTCGAAGATACTGTTGTGATGCACTTTCGCACAGGTAGCGGTGTCCTGGGATTGGCCTCCTGGAATTTTGCCAGCTCAAATACCCGAGACATCGTGGAGATCGTGGGGTTAAAGGGAAGTCTTCGCTTTGCAGTGTTCGCCCAGGAGCCGGTTTGCCTCCGAGTGGACGATCAGTTGAAACATTTTGAAATACCACATCCACCACACGTGCAACAACCATTAATCCAATGTGTTGTCAATGACTTGCTTGGCCGGGGCACCTGCCCCAGTACCGGCGAAACAGCTGCCCGCACAGCCGCAGTGATGGATCAGGTTGTCACCAATTATTATGGAGACCGCAAACACGATTTTTGGGATGCGCCCGATTCTTGGCCCGGTTTGAAATCGTGGCCACAACAATAGGCCACAGCACATTGCGCCCGGTTAAAACACAAGGACATTTCCATAGAATTTAGTCGCCAAGGTTTTGTGGGTGGAGCCTTAGCTGCCGCCATCACTTCTGGTGTTCGTCACGAGTCACAACTGCTGCGGGACGAGGATCAAAAAAGTGGACACTGTCTTGACACTTCAACTACGCCAACCAGTCGAACAGACGGTTGTCGCGACATTGGCAGATTTGGTGGATGACAATGTAATTACTTTTACCGGAGTTTTTACCAGCGAAAGTTATATCGTGAATCGCCTGGCGGGCCCGACAGAATACTCCACACAGATTCGCTGGCATGACCGTCGCCCACAACTTGACGCTGATTGGTACTACGTGCGCGTGACCCAACACAATGGCCAGATGGCCTGGTCGAGTCCGATCTGGGTTGGCTGACAGGCGAGCAACACTGCCAAGTGCATGCCTGTCGGACGGATGTGGCCTGCAAGCCCAGGAAGGTGATGTTCATGATTGCATCTAACATCGTCCGTCTTTGTTGACCAGAGGCTCAAGATGAACACAAACGCATTGGTAGAAGATATCGTCCTCAAAATTAAGATGCACTGCCGGGAATTACTTCGCACGGAGAAAGCTATTTGTCTCGACACCTTCTGTGTGTCACTGATTCCGACAAACCATAACCACTTTGACACCTTTTATTCTTGGGCCGTGTGTTGTGATGATCTGGCAATAGCTTGCGGGTCTTCGATCACAAGATAGTGGCCATGATCGGCCGTCACGATGACAACCGTTTCAGACCAACAGTCATTTTTCTCGACCCATTCCGTGACGGCACGAAAAGCATCGTCACCACTAAAGACGGAGCCAATCGCATTGTCCAGATTGTTATCATGACTGGCCCAGTCGAGGTCACCAGCTTCGATCATAAGGTGAAAGCTTTGCTGTTTGGAACCGAGCACCTCTAAAGCAGCCGTTGTCATCTCTGCCAACGTTGGGTTTTCGTACAGATCCGCCTCAGAATACTGTTCTGCCGCAGCGATCCCGTGCGTAGGATTAAAACGGCCGTCCGCCGTTTGGTAGGGCAAGTGCCCTCCCGGCCCACCGAAGAATCCAAACAACCGTTGACCAGAAGAGATGGATGCTTCGACGGCTGCCGCCAACAGTTTTCCGCCATGTTCTCCGGGTAGGCGCTGTACGACATGGTAATTGTCAGAATGATCCCCGTCGATCTTTGCCATGTCGCTAGCCGTGACGAACCGATTGCCGGGTACAAAGTTTCGCCCTTGGGCATCATCTGACTGAGTCTCCTCACCCCAGCCACAACCCAATAACACGTCGACTCCAGATAATGGCTTGGCGCGATGCGATACAGATCGCAAACCTATCATGTCTCGAGTGATATCCTGGTGATCGCCACGCTTTACGTTGTTGGCATACATGCAGGCGGGAGTTGCGTGACTGATGGGTACACTAGTTACCACACCTACAGACCAACCTCGTTCTCGCTGCAGCTCTCGCGCAAGCGGCTCAATTGGTGTGCCAGTAACGTCCATGTTGATGGCGCCGTTGTATGTCTTCATTCCCGTGGCTATCGATGTGGCCGAGGCTGCTGAGTCTGTTACGGTGTGCGGTTGTTCTCGACTTTTTCCTATCAAATATTTCTCATCGGGCGACACGGCCCACGGAGTCAAGCCGCCACGTAATGGATCGTACCCGCCAGAAACCTCTCCTCCGGGATTCAGCACGATCTGGGCATCGACATCTGTTTCCTTTTTCGTGCTATGTGGACTAGACACAAAATAGCCAAAATCGGTGGCGACACCTCGATAGTCAAGAAAATGCAGACCTCGTCCTCGACCCTCGTGATAGTGGATCGAGCCCGTGCGGTAGATACTGGCCGCCCAGGAAGTCTGCCAATCCATTCCATCAAAGAGAAAGAGGATAACGTGACGCTTGCCGGATTCGACAGCTGCTTTTTGTAGATGATAGATGTCAGTTTGGTCAAAATAGTCTACTGTGCCGTGTTCAACCTGAGGGGCATCTGATTTCCGACCATACAACTGACGAAGTCGTTCTGGGTCACGGTAGACATTGTTTTCTCCAGAAACGGATTCCAGAGACATGCCAAAAATATAGGCGGGAATGAGGCGATTCGAATGATTCTTCCACCCAGAATACTTCTTCGGCTTCCTTCCCCAGCGACCCCAACTGGTCAGGTTATTGGAGATGGCTTCTGTTTGCATGTTGCGAAATTCATCGCCTGATCCGCCTGAGTGACAACAAAGCAGGCCAGCCAGAGCCATCAGCACTTTGAGTCTAAAATATCGAGTTAAGATCACGCCGCGTCTCCCGTCCGATTAAGATTTTTTTCGACCACAGCATCATACCACGAAATTTCTACGATGGTGAAACCAGTCGCATGGGACATCCTGTCTGCTAGGCACCCGGTTAACCAGTTGCGCAGCTCGACTGCCTCCAAGACGAACGTCATGGCAGCCAGACAGATTATCAGACCACTCAAGACGGTTGGCTTGCGCAAGCATTACGATTTGATTGTTGGGAATTTATTCGAACCCATACTGGTTGATACGAATATTGATTGCGTGCGGGATCTCATTCACGATTGGGATGAGAACAAATCACTGACAATCTTGTGGGACTGGCATGAAGCCATGAAACGTGTAAGTAGATTTCTCATCTGGGAAAGTGTGATTCCACTAGGGAATCCATCGTTTGGCGAGAGCCATCGCCGGCACCGAGCTGGTGCATCCCACGCTAGACAAGTGTCTTAACAAAACAGTTCAAGCGCCTCTTGTCCAGTCATTCCTTCCTGAACCCCAAGTTGCTTTGCTTGATCAGAGACTTCGACTACCTTGGCTGCCAGCATATCATCGAAGCTGTTCACTCCGCGAACGATAGCACACGCTTCCCCGGTCTTATTGGTCGTGGCCACATTGATATAACCGCAAGCCAACATCCCCCGGCTGCCACGCTGAATCAACAAGGGTAACTGCAGATCGATCCGCAATCGTTCGATAGTATCCTGATTCGCCATCTCCGAAACTCCTAGGTTGTCAATCATTGCACGTCCTGCTTGAGGCCCGTCGTATCGATTGCACGATGGGCACCAATACACTTCGGTAAGTGGTGGCAAGCAAGTGTTGGGCAACTGCTGGGACCATCGTCGTGACAACAGCCACAAGGAGGCTGATAAGACACGCTGAGCAGCCATTTGAGAGTATAGTCGCCACAAGACCCGCAGGTACAGACGGGGTGAATTACCGATAACCGCTTCAGGCAGTAGTCATCAGGACAGCAAGCGTGACAACGCACACAACATGTGGCCGGATTCGTCATCGGTCTTTGTGGACCGCATCATGATGAATGATCCCGAGTGGGCACGACAAGTGCTTTGACAACGCAGCGAACCGCTTGTTGCTGAGGCATTGTTGCTCGATTTTGCAGGCACTTTCGGCATCGTGTCGGACGTCAGTAAACCATAAAACGTTTGAGTTCTTGCTAATGGTTTTCGCGATAAACTCACCGTCAATAACAACCTGACACTGGAGGCTACAAAGATCGTTCGGGCTTGTTTCCCAAATCTGACTGGAAAGATGCTAAAATACGCCACGCAGAAAAAGGGAGCGGTGTCCGACACCATCATGCCCGTGTCGACCGCTCCAGATATTACACGGACACCGAGACAGAAATCACTGGACCTGCAAGGGCACATCAAAATCGGCGCGGAAATCCATGGGAGCAGGAGTGACTGGCGATGGCCTTGCTGTATTGCCTTAGTTTGCTGCTGCTAATCGTTACCATGCCAGCATTTTGGATGTCTAAGCAAAAGAGCGATCGCGGATTTGCCAACGCGAATCGCCGCCTGAACCGTCTGACTGGCGCCATGGGTGAGCCTGCTGTAATCGTAATGGAACCCCTGAAATAATAGATGAATGACAAGGATGCCGAGATTCGACAAGCGGTGAAGGACGCCGTAAACTCAGTGTAATCGTATTCTTAAGGAAATGTGCTCATGCCTTTATTAGTTTTCATAACTGCTTTTGCTCCAGGTGAAACCGGAGCCATTCACGCATATCTGCTCGACCCGCAGCACGCCAAATGGAAACCTGTCGCGAAGACGACCGACGTAGAACATCCTTTCTTTCTTGCGATCTCTCCGGACGAAAAGCATCTTTACTCGATTCACGCACCTGGCGAGTTTGGCGGCCAGAAAGACGAACAGGTCGCGGCATATCGTATCACCAACGATCAAGGTGAGTTACAACTAATCAATCGACAGTCCTCACGCGGCGCGGCGTCTTGTTACTTGGATGTGGATGCATCCGGCAAGGTGTTATTCCTGGCGAACTACCTGGGGGGAAGCGTCGCCTCCTATTCGCTCCGAGAAGATGGTTCGATTTCCGAAGCGATATCCTTTCATCAGCACTCAGGGTCAAGCGTCAATGTGGACCGGCAACAAGGGCCACATGCTCACTGTATCGTTGTCAGCCCCAACAACCGCTGGGCCTATGCCGCGGACCTTGGTTTGGATCAGATCCTGGCATACTCCTTTGACGCCGAGACATCTAGGCTATCACCGAACAAACAACCTTTTGTGCGCACAATCCCTGGTGCCGGCCCACGACATCTGACGTTTCACCCTAGTGGACAACATGTTTACGTCATCAACGAGATGGCAAATTCGTTGACTGTATTCGATCACAACATGGAGACTGGATTTCTTATCGAACGTCAAACCATTTCAACGTTACCCGAAGATTTTGACGGCACCAGTCACTGTGCGGACGTCAAGGTCACACCTGACGGTCGATTCATCTATGGAACGAATCGCGGCCATGACAGTGTGGCCGCGTACCGTGTTGAATCGACGGGCACACTGACGCTGTTGGACATCGTCCCCAGTGGTGGTAAGGGCCCACAAAATCTGGCTATCACCAAGGATGGTCAGTTCCTGTTATGTGCAAATATGCCCGGAAACAACGTTACGGTATTTCATATCGATGCACAAACAGGTAACTTAAGGTCCGTCGGCGATCCTTTATCGATTCCCAGCCCTTCCTGCATCATGATCCGTTGAGCAAGGATGACAACCAAAGATCCATCTGTTTACTTTGATCAAATCTACTGCGGTGACGCGCGTTCACAGCTGGAACAATTGCCCGACCAATTGGTCGATGTGATCGTGACCAGCCCGCCTTATTATCAGCAACGGAACTACCCAGATGAGGCTCAACTTGGCCAGGAAGCAACACCGGCAGAATACATTGAAAAATTAACTGGAGTTTTTCGTGAAGCGCATCGTGTGCTGCGCGACACTGGATCGATCTGGGTGGTGCTAGGTGACAAGTATTCACGTGGAGAGCTGTTGGGATTGCCATGGAGATTCGCTTTGGCGCTTTGTGATGATGGATGGATTCTGCGCAGTGACATCATTTGGCAAAAGCCAAACGCCATGCCTTCCTCTGTGAAGACTCGCCCTACAACCGATCATGAGTATGTATTTTTGTTAACCAAACAAAAGGACTATTACTACGACGCAGATGCGATTCGTGAGCCGCACGTTACTTTTACGGAAAACAGCCGAATGCGCGGCGGACGACGTCATTTTTTTCAACGTGACAGCACGCCGGAAAACGGAAAGAACAGTGGCAATAGCAACCTGCACGATGCCCGTTGGGACCAGGCCTTTCATCCTCAAGGCCGAAACAAGCGTACCGTATGGTCGATACCGCTATCGAAATGTCGGGAAACTCACTTTGCCGTCTTTCCCGAACAGCTTGTAGAAACGGCCGTCCTGGCTGGGTGTCCAGCAGAAGGAGTCGTGCTGGATCCATTTCTGGGGAGCGGTACGACGGCCGTTGTGGCCAAAAAACTGGGGCGTAAATACATCGGCATTGATTGTGCGGAAGTGTACTGCCAGATGGCTCGGCGCCGGCTGGAAGAGGATCTACCATTGTTTTCCCAGCGCTGACACACAGACATTAAACCTGCTTCCAAAACATTGAACCGGAACTAGCTAACGTCCGGTATGGCCAGAGAACCTGGAGATTGTGGCCACGGCTGGGGATTTTAGAAGGGGCTTCTATACTTCCTGCGTGACTGCGGCATCGAAACGACCGAAGACCATACGTCCTGCACTGGTCTGCAACACACTGGTAACTGTGACGCGCACATTTTCATTCAGATGCTCCCGGCCGCCTTCGATAACAATCATCGTGCCGTCATCCAGGTAGCCGACTCCCTGACCTGCTTCTTCGCCGACTTTTACCACGCGCACGTCGATATTTTCACCCGGCAAGAATACGGGCTTCAGTGCGTTCGCCAGATCATTCAAGTTGATCACGCCAACGTTATTTAGCCTGGCGACTTTGTTCAGATTGAAATCACCGGTGACGATTTTTCCGTTCAAATGTCGAGCAAGGATGACGAGCTTCATATCGACCGGCTCGTCAGCCATCTCCAACAATTCATGCTCATGGATATGTAAATCGATGTCACCGTTGCTGCGTAACCGATTAAGGATATCCAATCCTCGCCGACCACGACTTCGACGCAACCGGTCACTGCTGTCAGCAATACCTTGCAACTCGGCGAGCACAAACCGGGGAATCAGCAATTGGTTATCGATCAATTGCGTTTCGACGACATCTGCTATCCGCCCGTCAATGATAACGCTGGTATCGAGAATGAATGGTTTGAGCCCTTTGATTTCTTTTGAAAATTCGACGTAAGGGATGATAAATCGAAAATCATCTTTGGTCTGCATGAGTACGCTGATACACATGTAGCACAATACAATGCCAATTCCCACCTGAATCACTTCACGATACTCACCCAACATACTGGCTTGAGCAATCAATGGCACGAGAGCCAGACTCACAATATACGTAAGAAAAAATCCAATGAGCGTGCCGAAATATACCGTTGAGATGATTTCAATTCGCTTTTTGGGTACCAGGATATCAATTGCGATCACAACTGCAGCGACGATGAGCACACTTGTCACCAACATACCGGGAAACTGCGAGTTGCCTTCCGGCGGCAAACCGGTATTGATGTAGGATATGGCTGCGCCTACGGCAACCAAGACGAACACACAGCGAAGGATTAGCAGCGCCATAGCATCGGTTGCCCAAAGAGTAAGACGAGGGTGAACGGAGCGTCAGGACTCATTACCGAAAGCGGCAGCGGGAATGACTTGAGGGAAAAGTTTGGATAGCCCTTCCGCCAGCCTACCACGATATCTGGACAGGGTATCCAAACAGACTACCTGGATCATGCCACACAGAGAAATTCTTGCTTGAACTTAATCTGCGCCGCGTCGGACCCTTCTCTGACACTCCTTCTATCTATTTTATCAGCGCCGCTGGTCGCTGAAACCCCGTAGCCCGATCAATCCTTGAAATGTCGCTCAAATTGCTGGCCACAATAGGTGTCGGTCATTCCGGCCAAGTACTCAGCAACGCTTCGGGCCAAGCCAACTTGTTCTGCCCTCGCCTGAAAACGGCTTGGTAACAGCTCAGGACGTTGTTGGTAGCCGTCGAACATGGACTTCAATTGGGCCTGTCCGCAGGATCGCTCCTCGACAAGTTTCGGATGCCGGTATACACGCTCGTACAAAAAAGATTCCAGCTCTTTCTTCTTTTTGGCCATTTCTTCACCGGCACCGATGCGAAACCCGGTCTCACGTAGCGCGGTTGAGCTGCTCGGGGCGTGCCCCTGCAACCAACGTTCTGTGTGCAACAATACATCACTTACTTGCAGGTCAATTAATTCGTGGACGACCAGCTTGCGTAGCAAATCACCTGACAAACGGCCGGCTCGTGATTCGACAACCTCCGCCGTGTCACGAATCAACGAGGTCTCTTGCAACTCTTCGAACGTCAACAGCCCTAGTGCTAATGCATCATCCGTATCGTGAGCATCGTAAGTAACGCTGTCTGCCAGATCGACGACCTGTACTTCCATCAAGGGACAAGGACCAGATTCTTTGTCCACACGGGAAACCTGACCCTGCAAAACTTCGTGTGTCAGATTAAGACCAGGAAACTCGTGGTAACGGACTTCGAGTGCTTCCACAAGACAGAGTGCATACTCATTGTGAGAAAATCCACCGGACGCACTAAGACATTCATTTAGTGCATCTTCGCCCGCGTGCCCAAAGGGAGGATGTCCAATGTCATGCAAAAGGGCAAGTGCTTCAATCAGATCTTCATTCAGTCGAAGCGCGCGGCCGATAGTTCGAGCGATTGAGGCAACTTCCAGCGTATGTGTCAGCCTGGTCCGGTGATAATCGCCCATTTCACCGGTGAAGACTTGTGTCTTGTCGGAGAGCCGACGATAGGCGGCACTGTGAAGGACTCGATCCCTGTCTCGCTGATACGGCCCTCGATAATCGTGATCTGGCTCCGGATGCTTGCGCCCCAACGAATCCCGGCTATGCATCGCGAATGGAGCCAGCAACAGCTCCTCTCGTTCGAGGTAAGTCTGAAGTGAATTCCACGTCGATGGTTGCTGGTTGTGATTCATCTATTGCTTCGCATGCGTGTTGGGCTGCTGCACGAACTATACCGGTCAAGGTGACCCAGTGACAAGTGCCGGCAACACACAAGACCTGCAAGCCTATCAATTCGCATCACAGGATGCGACATCACTGCACTTGCCATCCTGCTGGAAGTGCCTTAGAAACCAGACATGTCCACGGGAACTGCAGAGAATCACGCCTCAACGACGGCCATCCAAATACGAGGTGCGTGTGTCCACAATCTACGTAATGTGAGTGTGGACATCCCACGCAACCAGTTTGTCGTTGTGACGGGCGTGAGCGGATCAGGAAAAAGTTCCTTGACATTCAACGCGTTGCACGCGGAAAGCCAACGACAGTACATCGAAAGCCTCTCTGTCGCAGCCCGACAATTCTTTGACCAGATGGAACGTCCTGAAGTGGACGCCATTGTCGGCCTACAGCCAACACTTTGCCTGGAACAGAAATCGGCCAGCCGCAATCCGCGCAGCACGGTAGCGACCATTACTGAGATCTATGACTATCTGCGACTACTGATGGCACGTGTAGGAATCGTGCACTGTTACCAATGCGGGGCGTCCATCGAACAACAGACACCAGCACAAATCAGTGAAAGTCTGCAGCAGATGCCAGAGGGGACCAAAGTCATGCTGCTGGCGCCGTTGGTTCAAGGAAAAAATGGACAACACCGCGACGTGTTTGCCGAGATTCGCAAGGCAGGCTTCGTCAGAGCTCGCATCGATGGCGAGATTTACGACATGGAGCACTTGCCGGAACTTTCCCCGAACGAACCGCATGACATTGAAGCGGTAGTCGACCGCATTGTCATCCGTGCTGCGCCGCAATCTCGCATAGCTGAGTCAGTTCTGCTGGCTGTCAAACACGGGGCCGGTACGCTGGTTGCCTGCTACCAAACGGCAGGACAGAAAGATAGGCCGTCCACGAATACAGCTCCATGGCACGACCGTTTGTTCAGTACCCGATACGCCTGTCCAAAATGTGACATACACTACCATGCCATCGAGCCTCAGACATTCAGCTTTAACAGTCCGCATGGTGCGTGTCCTATTTGTGAAGGACTTGGCTCGACATGGTCCTTCGATCCCGATGCGGTACTGCCGGACCACTCACGCTCTCTTGATCAAGGTGCCATAGCACCGTGGCAAAGCGGGACTGCTGCCCAGCGGAAGCGGCGCCATACTTCACTCACTGAGTTTCTAGATCACCACCAACTCGATGGTGATCAGCCGTTGTGCGCATGGAACGCTTCGATGGTGAAGCAACTTTTGGAAGGGGACGATGTATCCTTCGACGGATTGTTGACCCTACTGGAAAAGGAACTCGCCACGTCCACACAGGAGAAACGTCGAGACGAATTAGAATCCTATCGAGCTGAACTGCGCTGCGAGGCTTGCGAGGGATCGAGATTACGGGTCGAAGCCCGCCAGGTGAAATTGGCTGGACGATCCATCCATCAGATCACACAACTACCATTAGACTTGGCTCGTACTTTTTTGAGCCAAATCGAGATTGCCGAAGACAAACAAGCTGTCGCGACACCGCTGGTGGCAGAGATCGTTCGTCGCCTACAATTCCTGGAAGAAGTAGGCGTCCATTATCTGTCATTGGATCGTTCGGCCGATACGCTAAGCGGCGGCGAGTTACAACGTGTACGGCTTGCCACAAGCATCGGCTCTGGGTTGGTCGGTGTCTGCTACATCCTGGACGAGCCATCCATCGGCTTGCATCCTCGCGACAACGAACGCCTGATTCGTTCTTTGCGGGACCTGCAACTCCAAGGTAATACCGTGCTGGTCGTGGAACACGATGAGGCTATGATGCGGGCTGCCGATCACTTGATCGATGTGGGACCAGGGCCGGGACGTGGGGGAGGATTGGTCGTGGCGCAAGGGGCACCTGCCGCTGTTATGCTCGATAACAATTCGCCAACCGGACGTTATCTGAGCGGGTCAGATCGAATCGAAGTTCCCCATCGCCGTCGCCCGACACAAAATGCACCTTCGCTGCTTGTTTCGGGTGCTAGTCTCAATAATCTACACCATGTCGAAACTCGCTTTCCGCTCGGTGTGCTTACTTGCGTTACCGGAGTAAGTGGTTCCGGCAAGAGTTCACTCGTGAACGACACGCTTTCCCCTGCGGTAGCTCGAGAACTGGGAAGTGTGACTGCGCGACCCGGGTCTTACGAGAAGCTAGTGGGGGTGGAACATATCGATAAATTAGTAGCAATTGATCAGTCGTCTATCGGCCGGTCGGCTCGCAGTTGTCCAGCCACCTATACCGGTTTGTTCGATGAGGTTCGGAAGGTATTCAAGCAAACCAAGGAAGCCAGACAGCGGGGATACGGAGTCGGTCGCTTTAGTTTCAATGTGCGGGGTGGAAGGTGCGAAGCGTGTGAGGGCCATGGCGTTAAAAAGATTGAAATGAACTTCCTGCCGGACATGCATGTTATGTGCACAGCCTGTCGCGGGACTCGTTTCAACCGACAGACGTTGCAAATCCGTTATCGGCAAAAGACGATCGCAGACGTACTTGCAATGGAAGTGAACGAAGCCGTCGAACTATTCGAAAACTTCCCCGTCATGCATCGCTTGCTGCAGAGCCTGCAGCAAGTAGGCCTCGGATACTTACCGCTGGGTCAACCATCGCCAACACTTTCCGGGGGTGAAGCTCAACGCGTTAAACTAGCAACACAACTAGCTCGCGTGGACACGGGAAGGACACTCTATATCCTGGATGAACCCACAACCGGGTTGCATTTCGTCGACGTGAAACAGTTGCTTTCGGTGCTACAACGGCTCGTCGATCAAGGAAACACCGTGATCGTAATTGAACACAATTTAGATGTTATTAAATCGGCGGATTGGATCGTCGACTTAGGTCCCGAAGGAGGTAAAGGAGGGGGACACATCGTCGCTACCGGCACTCCAGAAGACGTCGCGCAACAGCCGCGCAGCCACACAGGCCAATGTTTGCAAGGGGCACTACTGCTGAACAACCATGAATGAAAGGCGATTCCTGCTGACGGTACCTGGTGTTGAGCCAGAAGTGATGTCAAACAGATAGTTGCGGGGTAGCCTTACGAAACAGATTCTGCGTCTTCACTCCCAGACGCCACAAGTTCAGCTTCTGGCTCTTCCAACGACTCTTCCTGTAGCGAATTTAACTGTACTGAATCGGCTGCCTGCCGAACCAGCGAGTCACGTGTTATGCCGTTAAACTGACTGGGATCTGGATATGGCGTCAAAGGACCTTCGAAACCTTTTTCTGCTAACAACTTAATGATCGAAACGACGTCGATCGTACCGCCGTCGGAGGCCAACAAGCGATCTTCGTCAGCGATGGTTGCTGGATCAAATTCGGCAGGAACGTCTGCGATTCTGACCGACACAATCTCGTTGGCAGAAAGTTCTCGCAAAGGTTCCCAGGTAGCTCCAGCCACTTGCCACTGCCAGACGTCGACAGCTATTCCCACGTTCTCCATCCCGACTGTCTTGGCCAAGGTGACCAGCGCGTCAGGTGAATGGATAAACTGGTACTGCAAACCTTCTCGATGCCTTGGAGTGGCCAAAAAATCAAGACCCAAACGGATTGAATGTTCGGCAAGCGTTTCGGCTATTCGAGTGAATCGCTGACGATGGAACTCAAAGTTCTCGTGATAGGGTCGTTCATCGGAAGCCGGCATCACCACCGTACGACAGCCGATCGCGCCGATACGATTGGCAACTTCGGCGATCGCCGACAGACGGCTCAGATCTTCCTCAAATTGAGCGTCGTCGCCTTGCCAGCAAACTGGCAGATCAAATCCCCCGATACGTAAATTGGCACTGGAAAAGAATCTTGCCGCGTGTTCAAAATCATGAAGTTCAGTTTGACGTACAAGGTAGTCAATATCGGTATCAATTCCTTTGAAACCGTAGGTCAATGCCAGTTCAATTAACTCACTTTGACGCCCAGAAACTCCTAATGATTGTGCATTCAAGTTTAGAAACATGATTTCACCTCCCATTCCTTTTGCTCTCTCTCACCCAAAACCGTATTCTCGCATAACTTTTCTATGTCTCCAAGGGGGACTTATTTTCATCGTCAACTGGCCAATCAAAAATGATGTAGTCTACGAGCAAAACAGCCCCAATCGACACAACCAACAACCTTCCTCTGATCGGCAAATTTGGTCACTGCACAACCGGGCGTGCGGGTCACAGAAATATCTTTTGCCATCATTCAACCCTATTTTGGTTCCAACCGAAGAACGATCGGTGGATCATACCTAGCCATACCAGTGGTGACAGGCAAAAGTTTGTTATTTTTTGTGACGCCCCCGGAGCCATCTGCGTCGAGAGACCCACCACTACATTGAAGACTCGGCGCGGCATGGCGCGAACATCTCGACTCTGGACGCACCCGTGAGGCTTTTCAGAGGCTCAAACAGGAAGTAGATCAGCCGAAAAGCGTGTTACGCCCGTATTATGTTCCCCTGACGGGATATCAACGTTACAGGTGACCTTTTCGATATTTCATGCCCTTTAGCCAATATGGTGGCGACGTTCAATTCACAGCGCACCATCACAAGGACTGAACCGAAGATCCAATTTACCAGCATGGGGGCGATCTGAGGCCGCAAAGTAGCACGGTGTTTGCCAAGCCATATCGCGGGTATTTTCGTTGCTTTCGGTCTGGGCGATGTGGTCTATGATCTCTAGTTTTCCACCACTTTGCTTGCGCTATCCGGGTGGTGCTCTCATGCCAACCGTGCGATTTTAACGTCACCCTTTGCTTACGCTAATGCTTCTTCTCGTACCCGAGAAGCGTCGCACAGAAGAAAGTCCTGGACCGCCCAATGTCCCCTAATGTCGATCAAACCGTAATTCTGCCGTTAGCCGGATGAGACCGCGGCCACCACTAGCAATCAACCAGCCGATTCTTCCAGGCTATACGTCTCGCGTGGTGATTTCTATAATTTCTATTATTGGCGATTAGCGACAGCATGAGGCGAACATCATGTCACAACGACTTCTAAAAGTTGGTGCGGTCAACTATCTCAATACGAAACCACTCGTTTATGAGCTGTGCCAATTTGCGCCACAAGCAGAGGTAATCTACGATGTGCCCAGCCGACTAGCAGATGACTTGGCGATGGGAAAATTGGACGTGGCGTTGATTCCCTCTGTAGAATTCTTTCAGGATCCAACATATACCATCGTTTCTGACGCGTGCATCGCTTGCCGCGGCCCTGTCTTGAGTGTGAAGCTGTTCAGTCGTACGCCGCCCGACCAGATCGAAGTTTTAGCTTTGGACGAAGGGTCACGTACCAGTGTTGCGCTGGTGCAAATTCTTTTACGTGAACGTTTCGGGATTTCGCCACAACTGGAAACGTTGCCTTTGGGTGCCGAGCTCAAGGATAGCACAGCCGACGCCGTGCTCGTGATTGGAGATCGAGCCATCCACGCGCCCGAGGGAGAATTCGCGACGGTCAGCGAATGGGACCTGGGGCAGGAATGGTGCCGCTGGTCAGACTTGCCGTTCGTGTTTGCCATGTGGGTGGCTCGTGCGGGAGTCGACTTAGCCGGGCTGGACGTTGCCTTGTCGGCCGCCCGGGATGCGGGGGTAAAACATCTGGCCGAAATCGCCGGGCGAGAAGCCGACGTTGTCCGCCTGCCCTTCGAACAATGTTTGTCCTATCTGCGCGACAATTTGTATTTCTATCTAGGTCCTCAGGAATATCGAGGCCTGACAACCTTTTACCATCATGCCGTAGATCTGGGCGTGGCACCCTCAGGCTTGAAGTGGGAAAGCGCTGCCTTCAGCTAACGCTCGTTGCGGATGACGATGATGATTGCCTCCACCACCAACCGTTTGCTTGAGAAAGCCGTCGCAGGAGAACGGTTGACGCCGGAGGAAGGCCTGGCGCTGCTGGAATCGCACGAATTGGCAAACATCGGCCGGGCCGCGGACGCTGTCACGAGACGGTTGCATCCGGAACCGTATCGAACTTACAACATCGACCGGAACATCAATTACACCAACATCTGTACAGCGGTTTGCGATTTCTGTGCGTTCTACCGAACGCCCAAAGACAAAGAACAAGGCTATGTCTTACCACGAGAGGAATTGCTGCAAAAAATTGAGGAAACGGTAGCCCTTGGAGGGGACCAGATTTTGATGCAAGGTGGTTTGCATCCGGATTATCAATTGGAGTGGTACGAAGAATTGCTCCAGGACATCAAGCGTCGATTCCCCCAAGTCAACGTCCACGGCTTCAGCCCTCCTGAGCTGCATCACTTTACGAAAGTAAATAAACTTCCCATTAGAACGGTCTTAGAACGGCTAAAGGCAGCCGGTTTGGGGAGTTTACCTGGAGGAGGTGCCGAAATCTTGGTCGATCGCGTGCGAAAAGAAATCACACGAGGCAAAGTTCTCACCGACGATTGGCTTCATGTAAATCAAGTCTGGCATGAACTTGGTGGGCGTAGCACAGCCACCATGATGTTTGGTCACGTCGAAACACTCGCGGAACGCATTGAGCACCTTGAACGGCTGCGCCAGCTACAGGATGAAACCGGAGGATTCACGGCGTTCATCTGCTGGACTTTTCAACCCGAACATACCGACATGGCTGATGTTCCAGCTGCCGGATCGTTTGAATACCTCAAGACGCAGGCCGTTAGCCGACTTTATCTCGATAACTTCCCTAACATTCAGTCGAGCTGGGTGACCCAGGGGCTAAAAATTGGCCAGCTTGCTTTGCTCTTCGGGGCCAACGATATGGGAAGCTTAATGATCGAAGAAAACGTCGTCGCTGAGGCAGGCACCGTACATTATCTTAGCCTGCAACAGATTCGTGAGGCAATCTCTGAATTGGGTTACACCCCGCGCCAGCGCAACATATTTTACGAGCTTTTCGACGAGTCGCACGAACGTCAGGCTTTGGAGGCTAATCAACGTGCTGCTGCCCAGTTGCCTGCCTTGAATTGATTTGGTGAAACTCGTGCTATTGGGTGCGTTGACCTCAAGAGCATGGCCTCTTCGGCTGACCTTATCCGTCCAAAATATTGGGATCATCTTTTAAGCGTATTCCCCCATATGACAGGTGATTGATGTTCCTGGCAATCGAAGTCGGCGGAACCAAACTACAGCTTGGTGTCGGCACGGGAAACGGTGGGCCGTTAGCGGACTTGCGCCGAGCAACGGTCGAGCCGGCAGCTGGCGCAACTGGCATTCTTGAACAAATCCGAGAAATCGGAGCTTGCCTCATTCGTGAGCATGGTATCCAAGCTGCCGGCATTGGGTTCGGAGGACCGATCGATCCGTTACGCGGCATGGTGATCACGAGTCATCAAATCGATGGGTGGGATCAGTTCCCTCTCGTTTCGTGGACCAAGTCTGAGTTCGGGATACCAGTTAGCATGGGTAACGATTCTGACATGGCGGGTCTTGGTGAAGCACGTTTTGGTGCCGGCCGAGGATCCTCGGTCGTTATGTACAGCAATGTAGGCAGCGGAATTGGTGGAGCGCTGGTAATCGATGGCCAATCTTTTGTCGGTGGTTCTGGGGGTGCTATGGAAATTGGCCACCTGCGACCAGGGCCGAGTGCAACCTCCAACCAGGACTCGGTCGAGGCCATAGCAAGCGGCTGGGTCATGGCTGAGATTGCACGCGATCGCATGAAGACGCATGCAGATAAGGAAGCAGAAGCGATTGCTGACCTGACGGCTCGCTGTCAGGGTGATCCCGGCCAATTGAACACCAAGATCCTGGCGGACGCGATGGCAGCCGGAAATCCATTGGCAATGGATATCTTTCAACAAGGCATACGTGTCTATGGCTGGGCATTGGCACAAACAATCACGTTGATCGGGCCCAATACGGTTGTCATTGGCGGTGGAGTTGCACTGGTCCGCGAATCTCTCTTTCTCGATCCATTGCGCCAAGAAATTGATCGATATGTGTTCCCTCCACGGAAGGACACCTATCAAATTAAAGCAGCCGAACTTGGCGAAGAAGTTGTTTTGCACGGTGCGTTGGCGCTTGCCGCCCAGTCCTCGCTGTGAGGCTGTGAGAAAGAACTGCCAGGCTGCAAGGTTGACAATTTCAATTTGCTCCGGTAGGTTCGAGTCAATCAGTTAAGTTGGTGGTTGGCCTTTTTTGTGAAACGGCCAACGAACAGGGAACTCCGGTGTGAATCCGGGACGGCCCCGCCCGCTGTAACCAGTCATTTTGGATGGCTTTAGATCTGTAGTGTTCTGCGTTGCCATTGTCGATTTCGGACACCAACGAATTCGATGAGAAGGCATAAAGCTTTTCCAGCCTGGAAGTCAGAAGACCTACCAGCTTTACACTGAAAAATGTTGCGAACTGAGCCTTTCGTGGCTGTTGATTGACCAGGGTAACGTCATTCCTGTCCTGGGTGGTCAAAACAGCTCGAAAGAACGTCGGCGTGGGACGACGAATGCAACGTCAATGATTGGACTGAGCGCCAGCTCACTTCATCGACCTCGCCAGAAACAGTTGTTCATCGAGTAAAAGTTTGGCGACGATGCGCAGAGATCTATCTATTCATTTGCATAGGGACAGCGTTCCCCAGAAGGCTTGCCGGTGGTGCCGCAATGCGCCAGAGAAAAGAGTCGGCTTTAGTCTTGTCGAACTGCTCGTAGCGATTGCCATCATCAGCATTCTGATGGCGCTGTTGCTGCCAGCTGTGCAAAGTGCTCGCGAGGCAGCTCGCCGCCAAACTTGTGGGAACCATCTGAGACAATTGGGTTTGGCCCTGCAGCATTACGAAAACGCCTTGGGGTTCTTCCCCACCGGTTGTTTGGAATGTTCTTTTATTCCTGGACAAAGGTCTACAACGAAAAAACGGATCGCATGGAATCTGGCCACGCTGCCGTACCTCGAACAGACGGTTCTCTGGCAACAGTTCGACTATCGTTTTGCAGCAAAGAGTTCCCAGAACCGAGTCGCCGTGAGCACGGTCATACCAACCTTCCTTTGTCCAACCACCGCTCGTGCTGAGCTCACTTCGGGAGACGTAAATGGCAACGGCAACTGGGACCCTGGGGACAACATGGGCTACACCGACTATGGCGGGATCTATGGTATTGAAGGGACCGGTCGAAATGCATTGCCGGATGCCGATCACCTGTTGGAACCGGGTTCATTGGGAGTGATGTTGTACGAATGGCCAACCCGAACCGGTGACATCCGTGATGGGCTTTCACGCACAATCGCGCTGGGAGAAAGTGCCGGAAGAAATTATCAACAACAAGCGGAATGGGCCAACGGTCACAATTGTTTTGCGCAAGACCAAAACACTCGTGTGAATGAAAGCGCAGACAACGAGCTACACAGTGACCATCCCGGATTAGTAGGGGTCGTATTCTGCGATGGACATGTGCTCCATTTGGACGAATCCATTTCACAAGATGTATTGTTGGCCCTGTTAACGCGGGCTGGACATGAAACTCATCATGAACACTAGATACCGGCTTTCAACGACATGCTCTGGTGGTAGAGCGAGTTTACGGACTGGTCGTTGGCACCATTTGTGGATTGGGACGGGCTTGGAGAGCCGCCCTACATGGCTGTTTGCGTGCTTCATGATTTGTGCGACGAACTCATGTTTTGGGCAACAGTTTTTCTCCATGAACAACATTACGCTCTGGACAGGCAATGGAGCGCACGCTTCCGCACTTGCGATCGACTGGAATGGCGCAGGTTCATCGGACGAATCGCTAGTTTGGGGATATCTCTGGGACACACCCGGAACCACCACTGAAGACATGCTGCATGCTGTGCTACAAGCCGACAATCGCTTGTATGCCAAGTTAAGTGGGCCGCAGCCATGGGGAATCAGTGTCTTCGGCCTGGGTCACGATACGAACCAAGATGGCCAATTTGCGATTTCTGATGGCACCTCATTCGACGCCGATGGAATCGCCATCACAGGAACGGGAGCTGCGGACGGTGCAACTCCGATACCACCAGACCAGTATGCCGAAGGTTGGTTTGACGCCTATTGGCATTTGGGGGTTGCTGACGCCAACCCGTTCGCACCTGGAAATGGTTGGACAACCGCCAATTCGGGAATCTCCACTCGTCTATTGCAGCCTGGATCCTGGGATAGTCTGGCCATCGACGTCAACTTTTCCTTGGACGATTTTGCCAACAACCCCATTCCTGCTCCACATCTACTTCGCTGCGACCTCGATGCAAACGCAATGTGCGATACGGATGATATTCAGGCGCTGTATGACCACCCGTGGGGATCACCTCCCAGTGACCCCGTGTTTGACCTTACGAGGGACACGATTGTCGATGGCAATGATTTGAACGAATGGCTCATCGTGGCAGGGTCGGCCCACGGCCATGCTTCTATCTATTTGCGCGGAGACCACAATTTGGATCGAAGCGTCGATATTTCAGATTTCAATGTGCTGTCAGCTCATTTTGCCCCCTTGGGGTCTGCAGGCGTGAAACCACGCTGGGAGGACGGCAACTTTGACGGGAATGGCCAGATCGACATAACCGACTTTAACTGGCTGTCTAGTAATTTCTCACCTTCAGGCTATGCCACGCCGGTCGACCTGTCTTTCCTCACCGCAAACGGTCCTCATTCGAGAGCTCATGTGGTACCGGAACCTCATTCCGCCGTTTGGTGGTTGATATCCATCACCGTCGTCGGTTGGGGATTGCGTCCGCAGGGTCGACGTGGAACTCCACAAATGACATAGAGCCCTTTTCGAAACGTTGTACCGGCACGGCGCAGTCATCCTGTTCTAAAACCACGGCGTACGCCGAAAAGCGAGGTTTTTGCGACCGCTTCTAACCATGCCTGGGTCGTAAAAGTCCGGTAATCATCATCGCCCCGATCACTAACAACCAAATGGAAGGCTCCGGAACAGGGCTAACGTCGGACATCGCATCAATCTCGGGCGTTACCCCAGAGCCGATTGGATTAGAAATACGTACATATGAGATTTGGCTCAGTCCAGTGACTGACAAGTCGATTCCTACTCCACCTCCCGAACCTCCGTAACCCGCCACAATCGCCGAGAAACTCTTTCCCGTCGGATCGAACGATGGATCGACTGGGCGTGTAAAGTCCGTGGGCACCGTTCCAGCACTGGGTTGAAAGGGATCCGTCACGTCGGTATGGCCTAATGTCGGATAGATACCGTCCGGGATAATACTAGGCACCGTGAAAAAATTCACGCCGTTGGCACTCACTTCGACCACACCAGCTTCGGTGCCCGAAGCACCGGCCACCCCGCTGGGAAAATCATCATCAAAATAAAACGCGTTTCCAAACAACAGCAGATCAATCCCGAAGGGGTTCTGCGGGTCGTTTTCAACGGGTTCGTCGAACTGTAAGAGCAACATACCGCCTTCACCAATGGTGACGACTTCACTGGATCGAAATGGCGATTGAAAAGGCGTCACCGCACCTCCAAAGTCGTTGGGATCGCTCGTATATCTGGTGGGCGCGCCCAGCGATGTGTCAGCATTATTAAACGGTGAACCATCAATGAAGTCATTGGGAACGCCGGTGCCTACGACGTACTGCACAACGTGGTCCGCCCAGGGATCAGCAGCGAATAATGGAAGCACAACTTCCATGTGGACCATGGATAAACACAACACTACGGAACCAATCAAACGAGAATGAATCATCAATACATTTCCTCCACATCACGGCAGCAGACTGGCGTGGACACCTTGAGCGGGGTACCTGGCACGGAGATTGCGCGCACAACGGTCATGGCGCCGTTTCATCCGTACGGGAAAAAGTCCAAACTACCGAGAAAAAAACTAGCGACTCCCTGCGAACAGGAAAAATCGTGCGGCCTCTGACCCTCGCAAAGTATCCGCTCAACGGAATGCTGGTAGGTCTTCTGACTTCCAAGTTCGAAAATCTTAGCCTTCTTGTCGCCATCGGCCATTCATGAGCCGAAAACCACAATGGCAAAAAGAGTTAGATTTCCTGTGGCACTTGGTTACAGCGGCGGGGCCGTCCCGGAATTACACCGGAGTTCCCTGTTCATTGGCTGCCAGAATATCGACAGACCAACCACCAACACACACAAACGATGTGTTAAATTAACACTCATCGGGCGGTGCGCCAAGTCATTGAGTGCGATCTAAGTTCCCACATGGCGTTCGGGAACGAAAAATGATACAGATCCAAATGGGTACCTGTGATGGACGAATTATTTTCCTCCAATCCTGTCAGTGATCACAATCGGCAAGCTTGGGATGCGCGGGTTCGACAAGGGGATGTATTCACAAAACCTGCGGAAGAAGATGATTTTCGGGATCCACTAGCAGCCGTCGACGCTCCGGGATGGCTAGGCCCCGAGAAAGACCTGCGCGGAAAAGAACTGCTTTGCCTAGCCGCTGGTGGGGGAAGGCAGGCGCCCCTGTATGCTGCGGCTGGAGCCAACGTGACCGTTCTTGACATTAGCCCTGCGATGCTGGAACTAGATCGTCAAGTGGCACATCAACGCGGACTGCAGATACATACGGTGGAAGGCTCCATGGACAACCTTTCAATGTTCGACCAAAGTCGATTTGACGTTGTGATCCAACCTGTCAGCACCTGTTACGTGACAAATATTATCAAAGTTTACCAACAAATTGCCAATGTCACACGCAACGAAGGACTCTATATCAGCCAACACAAACAACCGGTCAGCCTGCAGGCAAGCACACAGCCGTCGGCCGATGGTTATCGACTCTCCGAACCTTACTACCGGCAAGGACCTTTGCCACCGGTACATGGCAGCCCACACCGGGAGTACGGCACCTTAGAGTTTCTTCACCGCTGGGAAGAATTACTCGGAGGCTTGTGTCGCGCCGGATTCGTCATCGAAGATTTGCTGGAACCTCTCCACGCCACACCAGACGCTGCCAGCGGATCATTCGCACACCGCTGCCAGTACATCGCCCCCTACGTGCGCGTGAAAGCACGCCGCCATAGGGGCTCTACAGATACTCCGCCAGCCGAGAAACTAAAGATCGACTGACGACAAGATTTGTGAAACCGAACTTTTCATCATTGGTGATGTTGTGATTCTGAGGCAGCGTAGCGTCCGAGTGTTCTCGGTGCAAGCATGTCCCACAGAGACCCTTCACTGCGCTCAAGATGAAAATCAACACCGTTCATGTCGTGGCGCGATACATCGAAGCCGTTTCGGCAACCACCTGCGCGACCTCAGTCCAGACCCAGTGAAGAGTTCAGCTAGACCACTTCGACTTCATCTACTAACTTCAATACACCCGCGACGCGTTGGCAGCAATGATAGGCTAGCTGTTTTTCGTAGAAACTCTCCACGACACCCTTGATGGTGACGATACCGTTGTATGCATTAACGTCTAGATTCCGCAATGCCCAGTGACGGCGATCCGCAAGATAACAGGAAACACGAGCTTGCAAATCGGCATCCGCATTTTGATCAATCTGCGCCACCAAATCAGACCGCGATGGTTTCTTTGGCGGCGCCTGCATCATTATTTCCTCACGCATTCCTTCCTCCTTCGTTGACAAAATACAACCCTTGCCCAGTCCGGCTGATCATCGTCTTTTCATTGACCAGACTTGATCATCGATACGAGACAACCCACGATTCGGTTCGGCCCGCTAGCAGGCGAGTGTCCTCGGCCCAGGATTCTCACGACTGAAACATCCCGGACAACTCGAGAGGCCGGTGCGTCCTTTGACGCCACTCCGGAGACACTTATCCAAGCCACTTGTAAGTAGTTGCAGTCCAAGACTAGATTTGCTTTTTGCGACGTTGGTGAAAACCACCTCGTGTCCGCGAGTAACGGTTGCTCACCTTGGACGAACGCCAAGTCTCTTTGCTTGCCCCGCGCGCCCGCTTGTGTCGAGCAACGGGCATTCTCGCACGTTCTCGATAACGAGGTTTCGCCGAACTCTCGTACAAAGCATCTTCGTCGGTCACATCAGTGTAACGCTGGTACATCCTGAATGGCCCTTTCATGAGTGCACGAACGATGGACGCGATCACTGCCGGCTATGGTTGCATTAGGGGTGTGGCTTTCAGACCGCGCAACCTTAACGATTGACGTGAATGGGCTGTGATGGGGAAGTCCACGTCCGTGGACAATAAGAACACATAAGGCAGCACCCGATGGGAATCCGCACGACTCATGACTCCATTCACAACTGACACAACTGCGCCATACCATCGGTACCCAGCGTCTAGCATGATTCACGCCAGCAGCGGGCAGAATCAGTCTCGGTCGCCTCTCCTCGTGCATTCTGTCCGTGGCGTGAATTATACGCGTCGCTAGCTTAGATTCAATGTGGGCCAGGGCTATATAAGGCTTTGTGACTAAGGAGTTTATGTAGAAAAAAACACCCCAGCAGATTGAAGGACACTTGGTCAACTCGGACAGCTCAAGGTATCAGGTCAAACAGCATTCAACTCTTAGATGATCCGGGGCTTTGTGCACGAGTGCTTTGTAGGTCTGGCAGAAAATAGTGGCTTTGAGCGCCACGCAGAAGTTCCCAGGGTGTTTGTCGTAGTTCTGTACCCTGTCCTTCACATCACCAGGAAGGTCACCACAAAGAGTATCAAATAGGAGAAGCGCCTGTGGATGGAATCAGCCGGGCAACTGGTACCCATCGCTATTCCCTTGGATATCCGAGAATCTGGAACCGCAGGCATTAGACCGGAGGTTCGAAAAAGGAATGAAATTCCGGCACGAGCAACTAGCCTCCACCAACGGGAGGGATCACCGATAACTCGTCGCCATCTTGAAGTTGCCGAGTCCGATCGCGTTCGAAGGAACCATTAACGGTGAAGGCCTGTGCTTTTCCGGCTGGGATATCGAGTTCGACCAGTGCTTGTTCAATCGTAGCATCAGCCTCCAGCTGCAGACATCCGTCGGCCGGAGTTTTTTCTTTCAAAAGTCCCATCAATTTGACGCTTATCTGCATGGAATCATGACTCCTCTGTTTTGGCTATCGGGCGCTAAAGGTTCCTTTTGGTGCATTGCAACGTGGAGCGCACCAGGCACGAGAAGGTACCCGCGTTTTTATCGTGAGATTGGGTTGCTGTCGCCGCTCCGCGGTGGTGTCGATCCTCCGACCGGTGACAGCGGGTCATGCCCGCCGCTACGTGCTTTTGCAGCTTCGCCGCTGAATGTCCGGCAGTAGGACCCTTTCCATATCCAGGGTCAGTCAGCCTTAGTACTGACAAATGCCGTATGAGCTGGGCCGACACTAGCTGCTGGCTTGTTGCCACCAAAGTGGAATTGTCTTGGGCGTGCAGGCCGTCCGGTGAGTGTGGTTCCTACCAGCTTTTGTGCGACTCCAGCACCAATGTAAGCTCGCCGCACATCAAAAGGATTGTCTCGCAGGTACTCTTTCCAATTCCCCAGCGAAGTCTGCGTTTGCAGGATGCCCTTAATCATTCCGATATCGGTGAGCATGCCAACATCCTTAGCATCGCCGGTAAAGATGGCGCCTGTCAACTGATCTTCAGTCCACAAAAATTTGCGATAAATATGTTGTCTGGTATTGTTAACCGTCATCACTTCGGCTTGAGGGTCGTTCCAGTTTCCAAAACTAGCACACTGCAACCCACAGACGTCAGCTATGTTCATCAATAAGCTGCCTGGATAACGTACGTCTTGGCCCGCCATATTAGCACCTGCCACGCGACCATGGTCCACGGCAGTCGTCTGGATCGCATGAATTGCATTTTGGTCACCATACAGGTCAGGGCCCTGAGCAATGTCGCCCGCCGCATAGACATTCTCAAAGTTAGATTGCATACGGTCGTTGACCAAGATCCCCTGATCGGTGGTGATACCGCTACCGTCGATCAATTCCAGGTTCGTTTTAATTCCGGTGGCCAGAATGACGATGTCGGCGGGCAACGAAGTACCATTTTCCAACTGGACTAATTTAGCACCACCATCGTCCTTGATCTCAGTCACGCTAGTGCCGGTATGGATGCCGACACCTTGTGATGTCAGATAATCGGCAACACCCGCTGCTGCATCCGCGTCCAACATTCGCGGTAGCACCTGTGACTCCCGTTCCACAACTGACAATTCCCATTGTCGTTTGAACATCGCATTCAACACGATGAAGCCAATAAATCCTGCACCGACCAGGACGACACGTGGTTTTTCCATGCCAGCGGTCGCATCGAGGACCGATTGGGTGTGCGCCAGGGACCACATCGGCTGGACTCCTGGCAAATCTTTGCCGGGAATGGGTGGCGACACAGGCGACGAACCTGTGGCAATCAGCAGGTTGTCAAAATTCAATGTATCGCCGCCGGCCAGCATCACAGAGTTTTTGACCGGATCGACCCGATCCACCCGCTCACCAATGCGCACGGTAACATTTAACTTTTGGAAATACGCATCATCACCCGTATGCGTGTGCTTCTCTGGGATCTTTCCTGCCAGCCAATAGGGCAGTGCCATCCTTGAATGGGTGGGCTCGTCACATATCAGCGTGATTGCGGCGTCCGCATCGAACTCCCGAATCGTTTCCAAAGCATTGGTAGCTGCTGGGCCGCCTCCGATAATTAGATTATGTTTTGCCATGATATATTCGAGGCCTGTTTTCAGGAGATGCAAAAATCAGGAAAACCGCAGTCAAGTACCTGCCAAGAGGATATGATTCTCATGCCATGGAGACACCATCAATTGGCGCTTCGCGTGCCGTCCATAGCCGACAAATGATTCCCTTCCACTTTTTCTGCCCAGAGGCCAAACCAATCACCAGCATTGTCTCCTTCCGTCACAACGATGGCATCGGTTGGACATGTGGTGGCACAGGCTGGGTCGCCTCCACACAGGTTGCATTTGGTGGCGGTATCGGTGTGCGGTGTCGTGAATACCGTGCCGAATGGGCAAGCAATAGTACAGAGATGGCAACCGACACACAGAGATTCACTGACCACCTTGCACCCGGTCGCATCGTCGATCCCGATGGCGTTTACCGGACAAGCAGTCATGCACCATGCTTCGTCACACTGCAAACAGGTGTAGGGTGCGTAGCTGGCTTCCTCATCAAAAACGTTCACTCTAATCAAGCTACGCGACGGTTGAAATGTACCAGTTTGCACCCAAGAACAGGCGAGTTCGCACTGCATACACCCAGTACACTTCTCCGGCACAATATTCAGCATTTTGGCCATCTGGTTGTCTCCGGCGTTCACACACACGAACAGGCGCATATCTGGAGAGTTCTACTATAGCAAAACTTTCCGCTCTGGATAGTAGCCTCCGCCATCTAGCCTTGCATACGGCAATCCTCACGCCTGCCCTGGCGGTGTACAGAGTTCTACGAAATGCCCATCCGGATCGGGTATGAAAACCTGATAAGCACCATCGGGACGAATACGGAGAGGTTGGTGAGGGGTGTTCGTCGCGATGAGATGTTGCTCCCAAGCCTGGATATCATCAACCAACAAGGCAAAATGATTCCCTCGGCTGGCAGATACCGTATCCTGCTCACGACCCCCAATCAGATGCAGTTCCTGATCCACTCCCAAACGAAACCATGCACCTGGAAAATCGAATGCTGGGCGTGGAATGGGTTCCAAAAGGAGAATTTCGTGGTAAAACGCACTGCTTCGCTCTACGTCGGCGACATGCAAAGCTACATGATTCAATTGTTGATTCTTCACAATTCAAGGCTCCAAAAAGGATCCGTACTCCTGGTGATGACAATTCTGCGATCCGTTGCCGACTTGGCGGTGCCACAATGACCCACCGCCCTACGATCGTACCTAGTGCAACGGGGCACCGCCAAGTAGTCCCGGCTGCGCAACCCATGGGTATCTACTCGGTTTCGCTGGTGCTCCTGACCGCCATGCTTTGGGGCGCTACTTCGGTTGCTGCCAAATTCAGCCTGGAGACACTACCTCCGATCGCCATCGCAGCCATCCGTTTTAGCTTGGCGAGTCTCTGCATGTTGATTTGGTGTTGGATCACCGGAATATCGCTGATGCCACGTCGCCACGAATGGGTCATGGCCACCTGCGCAGGCCTGCTAATGGCTGCACAGATTTTGTTTTTTTACTGGGGTGTTCAATACTCGAATGCCTCTCACGGAACGATTCTGATCCAAACATCGATCTTTTTCGTGCTGATTATTGAACATTTTGTGACCCGGTCCGATCGGTTGACCTCGCTGAAAATCTGTGGCTTGATCATAGCCGCACTCAGCGTACTGGCCGCCTTGGCGACAGCCTATCCAGATGAGATGGTCACCACCCTGGAAGACCCCGATCAACCTCGACTGCTTGGTGACACCCTGATGCTTATCAGTGCGTTGTTGTTGAGTATCAAGATCATCGTGGTTAAGTATTCTGTGGAACGAATGAACTCAGCCAAATTAATTCTCTGGCACAACGTCGTGGGAGTGGTCTGTTTCTTTGCTTGCAGTTTCATTCTGGAAGGGACCGCACCCTGGTCGCCCGAGCATTTCAGCGTGACTACGATTCTCAGTCTCTTGTACCAAGGTATCCTGGTAGCCGGTTTTTGTTTTGCCATGCACGCCTGGCTATTACAATTCCATTCTGCGACCCAGCTAGCCGTCTTTGGGTTTACCACACCCTTGTTCGGTCTAGTGGTCGCTATGTCATTGCGTCATGACCCGGTGTCTCCGTGGCTCGTCGTCGCCGGATTGGGAGTGGCTGTTGGCATTTACTTAGTGAATCAAAGATGAATGTTTTACTAGTGACTCCTTCGGTACCTGGTTCCCGTTCCGGCAACCAAATGACAACCCTTCGCTGGTGCAAATTACTGCGACGGCTCGGATTGCGAGTCACCGTGGAAAACAAATTTGACGGGCAAAAATGTGATCTGCTCATTGCCCTACATGCTCGGCGAAGCTTCTCCTCGATACGACGATTTCATCGAGTTTACCCCGATCGTCGGATGGTGGTGGCACTCACTGGAACGGACCTGTACTACGATCTACCGCGCAGGCCTCATCTACACCAAGCACTGGAGTGGGCGACGCGGCTAGTCGTCCTGCAACACGACGCCACACGACATTTGCCAAACCGATTGAAAAGCAAAGCTCGTGTGATTTACCAGTCTGCCTCGCCCTACGGGGACAAGGTGGCGCCGCTGAAAGACGTCTTTGAAGTGTGTGTCCTGGGGCACTTGCGATCGGTAAAGGACCCCTTTCGAGCCGCCATGGCTGCTCGACGGCTGCCTCGGGAATCGCGCATCTGCATCGAACACTTTGGAGCCGCACTGACTCCAGCTATGGAACGCCGAGCATTGCGCGAAATCCAAAGAAACCATCGCTACCATTGGCACGGAGACATTGTGCACCGTCGCACCCAACGACGGTTAGCCCGCAGTCGCTTGCTGGTGGTGAGCTCAAAACTGGAGGGCGGAGCCAACGTTGTTTCGGAAGCGATCGCCGCCAATGTGCCGGTGCTATCGACCCGAATCTCAGGCACAATCGGATTGTTGGGCAAAGACTATCCGGGATACTTTGACGTCGGTGACACGGCCGGGCTTACCGAATTGCTTGCGCGTGCCGAGGCTGACCCACGTTTCTATCGCTGCCTGCAAACGGCTTGCCAACGCAAATCCGCCTTAGTCCAGCCAAAACACGAATTGGACTCCTGGCGAGCATTCTTGCGAGAACTAGAGATGCCGGGAAACATTTGATGCACCGTGCCGTCGAATCAATTGGACAGATACCTTATCGGATTCGGTCGTTTTTGGAGGGAGCGAAAGCCACAACGAACTTCATCCTCTCCCTGCGAAGATAAAGCAAGGATGAGGCAGTAGGTCCAAGCGATGACTTATATGGCCGGAATCCAACGTCGCATGAGTCGTGCACATCGGACGGCGAACTCGCTGGCTTCTTCCACGGTTCTCAATCCTTGAGCCTGGTGGATGGTAAAGAAACGATCGTACTGCGCACTTTTTAACCCAGCAAAGACTTCCTCCAAATCCACACCACCTTCTTCCCAAGGATCCAGGTCATGGTACCTGACGGGCCCCCGACAATAGGTGTTGTACATAACTGGTCCTTCGGGATCGAGCCGGTGGTTCTGCACGTAGGCGTTGAAAAGATGCGGGCCTAGCCGCTGGATGGTGTCAGGGCCATAGGATTGACCACAAATCATCAAATTCGCCGGTTCGTAGATCAGTCCGAAATTGGGCCGGTCAATTCGCGCAAGTACACCCAACATCGGCTCCACCTGTTCGAACAACGAACTGTTATGACACTGATGAGCCAGCCGGATTCCACGAGCGGCAGCTAGATCCGCCGCACCTTGAGCCGCAACGACGTCTTCTTCTTTCTTAAGGCAAACTCGGATCAAATCGCACCCCAAGGCTTCCGCCACATCCAAGCTGGGGTCTATCTGACGTAAACTTTGAGGGCCCGCATCATTGTTGAGTGGAACATCTGAGTCGGCAGTGACCATCGATATAGTGAGTCCGCTGTCCTGCACCTGCTGACGTATTTCACGTAGTCGTTCGACAGGCGTACCAACTCCTGCAGCACTCGCCCGCATGCAAATCGCATCATATCCCGCTTCCTTCGCCAGCGCCAAAAAAGGTTCTAAAGGGACCAGCAACTTTGTCTTACACGGAGCTTCGACGATGCGGACAGACAGGGACAGTTGCACGAACAATTCCTTTGGCTAGTTTTAGGTGAAGATTGGATCTTGCTATGATCCCAGAAATTCATTGTCGCATTGAAAGACAAACCTGACAAGAATGCTTGCATGCGAGGAAATACAATGACGTCAACTCTTTCGTCACGGAAATCGCGTTGTAATTCTCGCATCAACAGATTCGAGCGGCTGTCGCTCCGACAGGTCAGCATCAATGACGACGAACGGAAATGCTTGGCGCGCCACGAACTTTTTTTTGATCTGAATCTGACCGAAACACTGATCGACGGATCGGGGCTGGTCTAAGCAAGACTTCCGGAAACGAGAGATCATTGGGATTGGAATCGGTTTGGCATCTCGTCATGCAATGTCCTATACGACGACTCAAGGATCTGCGCTACCTTCATCTTAGCCATGCCGCGATCACGAACGCAGGAATGACCCCGACGTGGCGCAGCCGACAAAGCTGGGCAATCGTTCGTCATGCAGATGAACCAACAGAACAGAAAGTCAGTGTGACGGCGAGCCAATTCTGGAAAGGTCGCCGCATCGCCCAACCGAGTCGTCAGGAGCAGTTCTTCATCGCTAAGATCCACTTCCTAGCCTTGGCATTCGTCACAGAGGCGTCTCTTCCGTGATAGACGCAGAAAATGGCCAAATGGTTGACACGGTTCTGTGGTAAACGGCAAAATTGCGTAACAAGGACAAATGGTAGTCGTTATGAAAGTACTTTCCCCTGCTGATGAAAAGGCACTCGCTGACCTGGCCTCGGCCATCGTGGACCAACAGCGTGCGCGCGTGGCCGTCAAGCCTCAACAAACATCATCAGGTTTCTGGTTTGGCGGTGGAAATCTGGTCGCAGACACTCGCGGTTCACTGTGGCTGGTGGGTCGCTACCGCGACGCGGGTGATTCGCGGAGCGGCCTGCAGCAAGGCAAACGTGGCTGGCAGCTTTCTGTTCTCCACGCGTCCGATGTCGAGGCACCTTTTGAAGAGGTGGGAAACCTGCAGAAGTCCAGTTTGGGTGTGAATGACCGCCAAGTCCTCTCCATCGAAGGATCTGCCTTGCGACAATTGCCTGACAGCAGTTGGGAACTATACGTCTCCAGCGAAAAAACCAACATCGGATACCCCGAACCGTTCACCGATTATCTCAAGCCGGACACCGGAGTCTGGACCATTGACCGCCTGCGTGCCCAATCGATCGACGGCCTGCTCAGCGCTGCAGTGGAAACAGTGGTCGAGTCTCGTGAGCTGGCACACATGCACGTGAAAGATCCGTTTCTTTACGAATTGTCCAGTGACCAGACACTGCTATTGTTTTGCACCCATCCCTATTGCTGGACCAGTTCCAACTCGGCATACGTTCCCATGCGTGATGGGGATGTGATCTTTCGGTCGGCGGTGTATGACTTCTTCGCGCGGGGTTTTACTTGGGATGTGGCCATGACACGTGCCACGTGCGCCTGGGACGTACCGGCTGTCGGTAGGTTTCAGGACCGACAAGTCACTCTGTTGTTTTACGACGGAGGAGAATCGCTGCGCAATATGGATGAACATGAAACAGCCGTGCGGCGGGCGCGCGGATATTCGTGTGAAGAACTCGGCGGCGTTGCCTATGTGCTCGACCGCCAGTTTGCCAACGTCAGACGATTGTCACGATATTGTCCGTCGTTCGTCAGTCCCTGGGGCACAGGCTGCAGCCGCTACGTGGATGTGCTGACAACAAAAGAAGGAGTGATCGCCACCTGGCAACAATCGCAGGACGATTTGTCGCAGCCCTTGGTGCGACATTTTCTGAAGATGGATGACGTACACCGATGTTTGGCGTGAATCTTTGGCAACAGAAATGTGCCGCCACCAACGCCGAGTCGTGACTTCTACTGCAGAACCGATTATCATATTACTTAGATGAGCGTAATATGCTGGAACTGCGACCTCATTTTTGATTTCACACATGGACACCTGGAGAGGTGTAAAATCGAAGCATTTGCGCAGGGCCGATCTTGAGCCGACCTACCAAAATTGCAGGCCGGAAAGATTTTCGATATTCAACAACTAGCAATATTGATGTTGATCGAGCATTTGTCCTACTTGCGATTCGGGCACCAGCCATGACCAAGCCAGCTCTCTTGCTAACATGGGCGCTACTTTGCAGCACGGTGGGCCTTGCGCAAGACGAAACGGTTCAATTTGCGCGCGACATCCGTCCGATTCTGGCTGACCATTGCTGGAGCTGCCATGGCCCGGACAACGAACAGCGTCAAGCTGACTTACGATTGGATCGAGCCGAAGAGGCGCTCGCCGATCGGAATGGCACTACAGCTTTCGTACCAGGTGATCTGGAAGCGAGTGAGGTTTGGCTAAGGATCACGTCGACAGATGCTGACGAGCGAATGCCGCCGGCAGACGTCGCGGAGTCTTTGACGCTAGAACAGATCGAACTGATCGGCAACTGGATCAAGCAGGGTGCCCAGTGGGAACGACATTGGGCCTTTGTCCCGCCCCGCAAACCGGCGGTGCCACAGGTGGCATCACAAGGTTGGCCAAACAATCCCATCGATCACTTTGTGCTGGCCCGCTTGGAGCACAAGAATCTAAGCCCGGCACCACAAGCAGATAAGGCGACGCTGTTGCGACGACTCAGCCTGGACCTGACTGGTTTGCCTCCGACGGTGCATGAAGTCGATGATTTTCTCAACGACCGGGAAAATGGAGCGTACAAACGGCAAGTAACCCGCCTGCTGAAATCTTCTCACTATGGTGAACATTGGGCTCGGTATTGGCTGGACGCCTCCCGCTATGCTGACTCAGATGGTTTTGAAAAAGACAAACCTCGCCAGGTATGGGCGTTTCGCGACTGGGTCATCCGTGCACTTAACAAAGATCTACCCTATGATCAATTCATCATCGCACAAATCGCCGGCGACCTCCTGCCAAACGCAAGCCAAGATCAGTTGGTGGCTACAGGTTTTTTGCGCAATTCGATGTTGAACGAAGAAGGGGGCGTGGATCCTGAACAGTTCCGTATGGAAGCGATGTTTGATCGCATGGATGCGATTGGCAAAAGCATTCTAGGGATCACGATCCAATGCGGGCAGTGTCACCATCACAAATACGACCCGCTAACCCAAAACGACTACTATCGCATCTTTGCGTTCATCAACAACGCACACGAAGCGAATGCCTCTGTCCATGCTCCGATGGATCTGGAGTGGATAGCTCGCATTCAACAGCGAGTCCAACAGATTGAAGATCAACTCAAAGAGGATGATCCCGATTGGGCCCAACACATGGCTTTATGGGAAGACACCCAACTGCGACCACCTGTGGAATGGGAGGTACTGATTCCTCATCCGGAAGACCGGATGACTGGCGGCCAGAAGTATCTGCTGCAACCAGACGGGTCGATGTTGGCACAGGGATATGCTCCCACCAAATTCATAGCGACATTTCGCGTGCGGTCGCAAAAGACATCCATCACCGCTTTTCGCTTGGAGTTAATGCGTCATCCGAATTTGCCTCACGGCGGACCGGGACGATCTCCACAAGGGACAGCAGCACTCACCGAATTCGCTGTGGAAGTTGCACCTGCTGCTGATCCATCTGCCAAAACCAAGGTGCCCATCTCGCGCGCCATTGCCGACATCTCTTTGCCCGAACAACCGTTGCTCGAGATTTATGCTGACCGCACAGACCGCCAGCGCGTTACCGGTCCCATTGAGTATGCCATCGACGATGACAAGCTAACCGCCTGGGGAATCGATGCTGGTCCCGGAAAGCGCAATGAACCGCGTCAAGCAGTCTTTGTTGTGGAGGATCCCGCTTCGATTTCAGAAGATTCCGAACTCACCATTCAACTCTCTCAAAGACACGGTGGCTGGAACAGCGACGACAACCAAAATCACAATCTCGGCCGCTTCCGGCTTTCGCTGACGAACCAGCATTGGGCCGGAGAACAGGCGCTGCCGCCTGCTGTAGAAACGATCTTGAAGATCCCCCGCGACCAAAGAACTCTACAACAAGTCGATGCATTGTTTAGCTATTGGCGCACTACTATCCCTGAGTGGCAGACTGCAAACGAACAGATCGAGGCGGCATGGCAAGCTCACCCTGAACCGGCTTCGCAGTTAGTTTTGCGCGAACGTGACTCGCAACGGATGACGCATCGCTTGAAGCGAGGTGACTTCCTACAGCCTGCCGAAGTCGTGCAACCTGGTGTTCCAGACTTTCTTCATCCGCTCCCAGAAAATGCTCCGTTGAATCGCTTGACGTTCGCACACTGGTTAGTCGATCGAGAATCGCCAACCACAGCACGGGCGATCGTTAATCGCGTGTGGCAATCGTATTTCGGTACGGGACTGGTTAGTACGAGTGAAGATTTCGGTTTGCGCAGCGAGCCACCATCGCATCCACAAATGCTTGACTGGCTGGCTGTCGAATTCATGGAAAGCGGCTGGAGCCTGAAACGATTACATACCTTGATTGTTACCTCGGCGACGTACCAGCAGTCCTCCTCGTTTGCGGTGGCTGCCGATGGTTTGCTGGAGAAAGACCCGCGCAACCGGCTGTTGGCTCGCGGCGCCCGCCTTCGTGTGGACGCCGAAGTCGTTCGCGACATCGCCTTATACAGCAGTGGTTTGTTGAATCCGCGTGTTGGAGGACCGAGTGTTTTTCCACCCTCTCCAGCATTTCTCTATCAGCAGCCGGCCAGCTATGGACCCAAATCATGGAACGAATCACCTGGGCGTGCAGCCTACCGACGCGCCCTGTATACATTTCGTTTTCGTTCCGTTCCGTATCCTCCATTACAGACCTTTGACGCACCTAATGGCGATTTTTCCTGCGTTCGGCGCGAGCGATCCAACACTCCTTTGCAAGCGCTCGTGACGCTGAACGAACCGGTGTTCTTGGCATGCGCTCGCGAGCTGGCCTGGAATGTACTGCTGGAGGGTGGGAGTACCGAAGACGAGCAGTTGACGTACGCCTACCGACGTTGTCTGTCGCGACCACCTAACGATGGAGAGCGAAAGATCCTGAAAAAGTTGCTGAGCAAACATCTTCGTGAGTTTAGCAACAGCGAGAGTAAGCCATGGCTGTTGGCCGCCGCCGACCCCGAGAATCCACCAAAGCTTCCTAAAGGGACATCTGCCGCTGATTTAGCAGCCTGGACGGCACTGTCACGTGTCTTGTTGAATCTGGACGAAACAATCACCAAGCAATAGCACATTCAGGTTTTAGAGGTCAACGACATGCGAGCGAACGCTCTTGCCAACACGGACACACGAATCCCACACAACGGTCTTCTGAGGGCCCGTCGTTGGTTTTTACAGCAGTGTGGTGTCGGTTTGGGGACAGTAGCGCTACATCATTTGCTCGGAGAGTCGCTGTCTGAGGCGAGTACATCTCGCACTCTAAACCCATTGGCAGCGCGCCAACCACATTTTGTGCCCCGGGCAAAGCGTGTGATCTTTTTATTCATGGCAGGTGCGCCCAGCCAATTGGAATTGTTCGATAACAAACCCACGCTGGGACGCCTGGACGGTAAGTTGCCGCCAGCCAATTTGATCGAGGGCTATCGAGCTGCGTTCATCAGCCCCAATTCCAAATTCCTAGCACCCAAATTCCCGTTTTCCCGTCACGGAGAATGCGGGGCGGAACTTACTGACCGAGTACCATATCTGGCAAAGGTTGTGGATGACGTGGCGATCGTGCGATCAATGCATACAGAAGCTTTCAATCACGCACCTGCGCAGATCATGATGAATACGGGTGCCCAACAATTTGGTCGACCAAGCATAGGAGCCTGGGCCACCTACGGACTGGGAAGTGAAGCCGACGATCTGCCAGGGTTCGTCGTGTTCAGCTCCGGAAAGAAAGGGCCCAGTGGCGGGAACTCGAATTGGGGAAGTGGTTTCTTGCCGTCTGTCTATCAAGGAGTTCAGTTTCGTGGTAGCGGGGAACCAGTACTCTATTTGTCCAATCCTCCTGGAGTGAATCGAGAATTGCAGCGCGATTCTTTGGATGCGATTCGAGATTTAAACGAAATCCAGCTGGAGCGTATGGGCGACCCCGAAATCTCTACTCGGATCAATGCATTTGAAATGGCCTTCCGCATGCAGGCCAGTGCTCCCGAGTTGATGGACTTGTCTTCAGAACCGAAACATGTGTTGGACATGTACGGTGCTGAACCTGGCAAACCATCCTTTGCGAACAACTGCCTGTTAGCTCGGCGTCTAGTCGAAAAAGGGGTCCGCTTTGTCGAGTTAGTGCATGAAGCTTGGGATCAGCACTCTAATCTGGCAGCGGGCGTCAGTAAGAATTGTATGGACACAGATCAGGCATCCGCGGCATTGATTCTCGATCTGAAACAGCGAGGCATGCTGGAAGACACTCTGGTCATCTGGGGCGGTGAATTTGGACGTACACCTATGGTCCAAGGTGGAGGTGGTGACGGTCGAGACCACCATCCCAACGCATTTAGCATGTGGTTGTCCGGCGGCGGAATTCGAGGAGGTGTCACCTACGGTGCAACGGACGAGGTGGGCTTCAACGCCGTCGAGAATCCAGTGAACATTCATGATTTGCACGCGACGATCCTGCATCTGCTCGGCTTTGACCACACTCGGTTAACCTATCGCTTTCAAGGACGCGATTTCCGCTTGACGGATGTGCACGGACATGTCGTTCGGCCGCTCGTAGCTTGAGATGGATTTTTATCGAGGCTCGCGGTACATTAAGTGCGCAGCCATCGCTGTGAACAGTGTTGGTGTTTCCTTCCTTCCTGGCAGCAGGAGACTCTCCTTGATTGGCTCAACTTTCCGGTACCTGTGGTGCCTTGCCCCTACCTTCACGATATTTCTCGCTACGGCTGCAGGAGGGCAACAAGATTGGCCTCAATGGCGCGGTCCTCAGCGCGACGGCACGTCGGATGAAACAGGAATCGTGGATGCATTCGCTGAGTCGGGGCCGTCTTTGTTGTGGCAAGCTGAAGGACTGGGAAAAGGTTATTCCAGCATTGTTATCGCCGCCAGGCGCATCTTCACACTAGGTCGACGTGGGGAAGCAGAGCAACTGATCGCCTTGGATGCAGGGAACGGCCAGGAAATCTGGTCCGTCGATATCGGAACTGGAGATCATTCCAATGGAACACCCACCGTGGATGGGAACCGCGTCTATGCAATCGGGCTTAAAGGGGATCTGATTTGCGCCGATGTCCGCTCTGGAAAAATTCTCTGGAAAAAGAATTTCGGCGATGATTTCGGTGGGCAGATGATGTCGGGTTGGGGATTCAGCGAATCACCTCTCATTGACGGGAATAAATTAATTTGCACACCCGGCGCACAGCAAGCCATGCTGGTTGCGCTCGACAAGCGTAGTGGCAAAGAAATCTGGCGCGCCGCGGAACCAGAATTTGGTGAGCGAGGAGCCAACGGAGCTGGTTACTCCTCCGTGGTCATATCACACGGAGCTGGCGTGAAACAATACATCCAATTGACAGGACGAGGGCTCATTGGAGTGCGGGCCCATGACGGTGAGTTTCTTTGGGGTTACAACGATGTCGCCAATAGCACAGCTAACATATCGACGCCGATTGTATCAGGAAACCATGTGTTTTGTTCGACCGGGTATGGCACCGGAGCTGCCTTGTTGAAACTGGTGCCAGACGGACAAGAGGTGCTGGCAGAAGAGGTTTACTTTCTCAAACCAAAAACCTTTCAAAACCACCACGGTGGCATGATCCTCGTCGACGATCACATCTACGCCGGGGCCCAGCACAACGAGGGATTTCCGATTTGCATTGAACTGGCGACGGGTGATATCGCTTGGGGAGGGAAAGAAAGGGGTCCGGGAAGCGGATCTGCTGCCATTACGTACGTGGACAACAAGTTGATCTTTCGATATCAGGACGGCGTCGTAGCTTTCATCGACGCAACCGACAAAGGATATCGATTGCTTGGTAGTTTTATGCCGGAGTACCAGGAAGATAAAAGCTGGGCACATCCGGTTGTCCTGAACGGATGCTTGTATCTCCGCGAACAGGATCGCATCATGTGTTACAACGTACGTCAATTGTAATCGGTATTCTACATGCAGTTCACACTTGTCGAGACTCGGTTGGGTCTCCTTAATTCGACGACACGCTTGCCCTTTCGTTACGGCAAGGCTTGCTTGACTCGCTGTCCCCAAGTGGTGTTGCGCGCGACCATCGATGTGGGTGGGCGCCGCCAGGCTGGCTACAGCGGTGACTGCCTCCCGCCCGGTTGGTTCGACAAATCGCCAACTAAAGATTACCGCCTGCAGATTGCAGAGATGCTGGATGTGATTGCGTTGTCAGAACAGGTGTTCTTGGATCACGGCAAACAACCCCAAGAATTTTTTTCCGTATGGCGCCAGGCCAGTCACGAGGTTCATCAACAGGCCCAGGAACGCCAGTATGAATCGTTGTTGGCCAGCTTCGGCGTGAGTTTGGTGGAAAGGGCCCTGATGGACGCGCTATGCCGCGCACATGGATGTGGTTTCGCCACCGCTGTTCGAGAAAACCTGTTTCGTTTAGTCCCCGGAGAAATCCATCCTGAATTGGCTTCGGTCGAGCTGGCTCAGGCATTACCTGCTGTACCGCTGACTTCGGTGTACGTGCGACACACAACTGGCTTGGCCGATCCGTTGACGACGGCTGACATTCCGCCGGAAGAAAGGCTCAACGACGGCTTCCCTCAATCGCTAGAAGAGTACCTGCAGCAGGACGGGGTTCGTTATTTGAAAATCAAGGTCTGCGGAGATCTGAACCACGACATTCAGCGGTTGAGCACGATCAAGGATCTTCTACAGCGTCAGTGGGGCGACTCGTATCAGCTGACGCTCGATGGCAACGAACAGTACGCATCGGCGGACCAGTTCCAAGCTTTGATTGAGGCTTTGCTATCCCGTCCAGAACTTGACGGTTTGCTAAGAAACACGATTGCGATCGAGCAACCGTTGGAGCGGTCGATTGCTTTGGAGGAAGCTCATACGGAGGGCATTCGGCAGTTGAGCAAATCCAAGCCGGTGATCATCGACGAATCGGATGGTACCATCGATGCTTACTCTCGTGCCATCGAACTCGGCTACCGCGGCATCAGCAGTAAGAACTGCAAAGGGCCCACCAGAAGTTTGATCAATGCGGCGCTTACCTGGTGGCACAACCAATCTCACGAGGCACCTCACTACTTGATGACCGGCGAGGACTTGTGCAGCGTGGGAGTGGTACCAGTACAAGCCGATTTATGTTTGGCAGCAACCATTGGGCTAGACCATGTCGAACGTAACGGCCACCACTACCATCGAGGGTTATCTTATCTGCCTGAACCGGAACAGCAAGCCGCATTGGAGACCCACGCAGATTTCTATGCGGCGCAGCACGGCATCGTTAGTCCCCGGATCGTAGACGGCAGGTTTGAGATTGGTTCCTTCCATGGCGTAGGATTTGGTTTCGGTGTGGAACCGGACATGGATGCGCGGCAGTCTGCCGACGAATGGGACTTCGACTCCCTGGGCGTTTAGCCATTGCCACTATAAGGCTTGGGAATACATGGCCTTCGGCATATAGAAATGTTGGTTATCGGACCGCCCGAATGGATAGGATCTTGGCCACAGAGGAAAGACCACCCTTTCCTGCAATTCTCCTTTGATAGGCCAACTTTAACCTTCAACCTGATTGATCTCGCTGACTTGTTCGTTGAGCGTGCAGAAATCATAGAGCACTCCCATCAAAAACAGTCCACCCGTGAACATATAAATCAATCCGGTGAGCCATTTGCCCATGTAGAAACGGTGCATGCCGAATAGCCCAAAAAAGGTTAAAAACACCCATGCCAAGGTGTAGTCTAGCGAGCCAGTGGCATAGCGCTGGTCAGCATCACGATCCATGGAGGGGATAAGCAAGGCATCAATCAACCAGCCAATGCCGAAGACTCCCCCGTAAAAAACCAGATCGTTCCGGTCACGTGTCGACCGTAATAGAACCGATGGGATCCTGTAAAACCGAATATCCAGAGGACGTATCCAACGCCCATGAGATGTGTAGCGCCATTCATGGTAACCCCTTATGAAAAAGGATTTGTGGAAATGTTCGATCAGGGTTAAAATCGGAGCTCTATGCTCATGATAGCCTATGCCTCCCTACAGACTCAAAGACTGTGGCATGCATCCACCAGCGAGCGCCAGTCCCGGCTTGGTGAGGTGCGAGGGAAATCAACGCTGTCTTACCACACAGTATTCTCATCGTTGCCAAATTTCTTGGCAAAGGAAACAAGAATATCATGCAGATAATACTGTAGGCGATTGCACTACTGGCTTTGCCTACTTCTGCAACAGCATCCAAGGCGATGAAGCAACGTCGCTAGCGACGCGTCGGTAGTTGCGCCATGGATCCGCTTTCGATCCCAAACCGATCCTGCAAGGGCTTCACGGTCATCTCATCCTCGCGCAGCGCTTCCATGGCCTTCACCACTGCTTCGGCGGCCTGCAGTGTGGTGATGCAGGGAACCCCGTGTTGCACGGCGGCTGCACGAATCCGGCCTTCGTCGGTGCGGGCCCCCTTACCGCTGGGGGTATTCATTACCAGGACGACTTCGCCGTCATTGAGATAATCGAGTAGATTGGGGCGCCCTTCTTTCAATTTTTTGACCCGCTGGACGGGAATTTGACTCTCTTCAAAACGGCGAGTCGTGCCGTCTGTGGCCAGCAACTCAAAGCCCATGTCGACCAACCGTCGCGCCAACTCTACAAATTGGTCTTTGTATCGCGAGGTAACACTGACAAAGATTTTGCCACTGGTGGGTAGGTCAACGCCCGCGGCTAGTTGACTTTTGGCAAACGCTATGGAGAAACGTCCGCTCACACCCATGACCTCCCCTGTGCTACGCATCTCGGGTCCCAGCGCGATATCGACACCCGCGAACTTGCGAAATGGAAAAACGCTTTCCTTCACTGACACGTCGGCCGGCAGGGGTTCAGTTGTGACACCAAGGTCGGCCAGCTTGCTTCCTGCCATGACTTTGGCTGCGATTTTGGCGACGGGCATCCCCGTAGCCTTGGCCACGAAGGGCACGGTGCGACTGGCACGCGGATTGACTTCCAAAACGTACACATTCATCCGTCCTTCTTCCCGTTTGACGGCGTACTGAACGTTCATGAGTCCCACGACTTTCAATTCTCGAGCCATCGCATGTGTCGCAGCGCGGATCTCGTCCAGTACCGGTGCGGACAGACTGTAAGGTGGTATGGCACAGGCCGAGTCCCCGGAGTGAACACCAGCCTCTTCGATGTGTTCCATAATTCCTGCGACAACCACCTGCTCGCCATCAGAAATCGCGTCTACGTCTACCTCGGTGGCATCTTCTAAAAATCCATCGATCAAGACCGCCGAACCTTGCGCGACTTGGAAAGCCGCAGATACAAATTTTTCCAGCTGTGACCGGTCGTAGCAAATCTCCATGGCACGCCCCCCCAAAACAAAGCTAGGACGAACCAGAGCGGGAAAGCCAACTTCTTTGGCTTTAGCGCGAGCCTGATCCATGGTGCGGGCGATCGCATTAGCGGGTTGCTTGAGATTCAGCCGGCGCAATAGTTGTTGAAACTTTTCTCGATCTTCTGCCGCTTCAATGGTATCCACGCTCGTGCCGATAATCGGTACACCCGCACTAGAAAGTGCACGAGCCAAATTGAGCGGCGTCTGACCGCCGAACTGGACAATCACTCCATCCGGCTGCACCCGATCGAAAATATTCAGAACATCTTCGGCCGTCAACGGTTCAAAGAAGAGCAAATCGCTAGTGTCATAATCGGTGCTGACGGTTTCCGGGTTGGAGTTGACCATGACCGATTCAATACCCAGTTCTCGCAGCGCAAAACTGGCCTGGCAACAACAATAATCGAATTCAATGCCCTGTCCGATCCGGTTGGGCCCACCTCCGAGAATCATGATGCGTTGCTGGCCGGGAGCTTTGGTCGGGGTCTCGTCTTCTTGTTCGTACGTTGAATAGTAATATGGCGTGTAGGCTTCGAACTCTGCCGCACACGTGTCCACCGACTTAAAAGTGGCCCGGATTCCGCGCTTCTTGCGTTCCTCACGAATCTCTAATTCGGCTCGATCCCACATCGTCGCCAACTGTCGGTCGGAAAAACCGAACTGCTTGGCCTGCAAGAACAGCCTGTCTTCCACGTTTTGGACGGACCCCGCATTCCGCAATTCGTCTTCGAGTTCCACAATTTCCGCCAGATGGTCCAGGAACCAGGGATCGATGGCTGTCAAATCATGGATCTCGTCGACCGACATCCCACTCTTGAGGGCATATCGCAAATACCAAACACGATCGGGTACCGGGGTGGACAACATCGAGCGAATCTCGTCTTCGCCTGGCTGCTCATCGGTGCCCCACAGATCACTTTTGTCGGAGCCAAAGCCGAAACTACCAACCTCCAGACCCCGAAGGGCTTTTTGAAAGGACTCTTTGAAGGTACGCCCGATGGCCATCGTTTCGCCAACACTCTTCATCTGTGTGGTCAACGTCGGATCGGCTTCCGGGAATTTCTCAAAGGCGAATCGTGGAATCTTAGTTACGACATAATCAATGGTTGGCTCAAAACAAGCCAGCGTTTCACGAGTGATGTCGTTAGGAAGCTCGTGCAGTCGGTAGCCGACCGCCAGCTTGGCAGCAATTTTGGCAATCGGAAAGCCGGTTGCCTTAGAAGCCAGGGCGCTGGACCGGCTCACGCGCGGGTTCATCTCGATCACGATCATTCGACCGGTTCGAGGGTCGATAGCAAATTGGATATTAGAACCACCTGTCTCGACGCCAATCTCGCGAATCACCTCGAGACTTGCATCTCGCATCCGTTGGTACTCTTTGTCCGTCAGCGTCTGCGCGGGAGCCACGGTAATCGAATCACCCGTATGGACTCCCATAGGATCAAAGTTCTCGATGGAACAAATGATGACGACGTTATCATCCATGTCGCGCATCACTTCCATCTCGTACTCTTTCCAGCCCAGAACCGATTCCTCGATAAGCACTTCCGTGACCGGCGACTGGTCCAAACCTCGACGGACCAGTGTTTCAAATTCTTCCTTGTTGTAAGCGATTGCCGAGCCACTACCGCCTAATGTGAAACTGGGGCGTACGACACACGGCATCCCGATATCCGCAGCCACGCGGCGCGCTCCTTCCAAATTGCGCACGGTTTCACCACGGCAGACTTCCAGCCCGATCTTCTCCATGGCCGTTTTGAATTGATCTCGCTCTTCGGCTTTCGCAATGACGGCTGCATTGGCGCCGATCATTTCCACCCCAAATTGCTCCAAGACACCATGCTTGGACAAGTCCATCGCTAGATTCAATCCGGTCTGGCCACCCAGCGTGGGAAGCAGTGCGTCTGGCCGTTCTTGCTCGATCACTTTGGCAACGACTTGCCAGGAAAGCGGTTCGATATACGTCCGATCCGCCGTTTCTGGATCGGTCATAATGGTCGCCGGATTGGAATTGACCAAAACGACCTGGTATCCTTCCTCGCGGAGTGCTTTACAAGCCTGCGTACCCGAATAGTCAAATTCGCAAGCCTGTCCGATAACGATCGGACCAGACCCAATCAACAGTATTTTTTCCAGGTCATCTCTTCTCGGCACGGTGTGTCTTTCCTCGAATCTTTCTGTTGGCCAGTGTACCCGAAGCTGTTCTACGACCGCCTGAGCGGATAAAAACTTCTCGATGCTAACAGGCTGTGAGGTGCCTGTTCAAGGCCCGAACCATCCAAATAACTTGAGGAATCGTTATCATCCGGAACCATTGCCTAGAATATAAGCATCCTAGCTAGGGCTGTTAGTTGACCATTCGTCGTAAACCATTTAGCATAAATATGTTGGTTCCGTGTGCATGCTCTGTACGCAGTGCGATAGAAATGAGGCATCGGTGACAAGTCCCGCTCGCGGTGGAGTCTTTAGCGAGGCGACCGATCGACGGGTCGTCAAGTTTACTGAAAGCGTAAGCTTCGATCGCCGATTGTACGCGCATGATATCGCCGCTTCGATCGCCCATGCTCAGATGCTGGCCTCAGTGGGGCTCTTATCACCGGAAGAAGCTGGTCAAATTGAGTCTGAGCTAAGGGAAATCGAAAAAGAAATTTCTGCCGGGGAATTCATTTTTTCCGAGGACCGCGAAGACGTTCACATGAACATCGAGGCGGTCCTGACGGAACGGCTGGGGGATATCGGCAGAAAACTGCACACTGCGCGTAGTCGCAACGACCAAGTCTCGACAGATCTGCGCCTTTGGTCGCGAGATGCCATAGATCGCATTGATCACCGAATCGTCGATTTACAGCTTGCCTGGGTCGGCCGGTGTACCGGTGACTCAGATGTGATCCTGCCGGCTTATACCCATTTACAACGAGCCCAACCGGTTCTGGCTCCACACTATTGGTTGGCTTATTGCGAAAAACTAGAGCGAGATCGTGATCGTCTGGCCGGCTGCCGTCGCCGACTGAACGTCTGCAGCTTGGGAGCTGCGGCAGTGGCCGGGACCAGTTTAGAGATTAACCGTGACCACGTATCGCAGGCTTTAAGCTTTGACAGCGTGGCATCCAATAGCCTGGACGTTTCCAGTGACCGCGATTTTGTCGTGGAGCTGGCATTTGTATTGACAATGATCGCCGAACATTTGAGTGGTTGGGCTGAGGATTGGATTCTTTGGTCGACCGTCGAATACGGATTTTTAGATTTGCCGGACAAACTATGCACCGGCTCGTCAATCATGCCTCAAAAAATCAACCCGGATGTGCTCGAACTCATACGTGGAAAAACCGGGCGCGTGGTGGGAAACCTGACCAGCTTGCTGACACTGATCAAGGGTTTGCCTTTAGCCTACAACCGAGATCTACAAGAGGACAAGCGGCCGTTGTTTGATTCGGTGGATACTGTCGAAAACTGCCTTGAATTGGCTTTGCCTTTGGTAATTGATGCCCAATTGAATCGTGAAACCATTGCATCACGGCTGGACCAAGGCCATCTCGACGCAACAACATTGATGGAATTTATGATCAAGTGTGGCATCGCTCAGCGGACGGCTCATGAACTGGTCGGAACGTTGGTACGAGACGCTGTAAGTCGCGGTGTTACCCTGAGTGATTTACCTGTGGAAACATTTCAAGCGGCGCACCCGCTGCTTGACAAGAACGTCTATGACGTGCTGGGGGTTGAGAACGCAGTCCGGGCTTTTACCAGTTACGGATCAACCGCGCCGCATGAGGTGGAGCGACAAATCGAACAATGGAAACAAAAACTAGGCGTAGCCTAACAGAGTTGATCGACGCCTCACCACCAGTAGCGAGTGAATTATGCACCTTGACTGGCTTTCTACATCGTTTGATTCTCAACCCGCCAGTCGTCAGCACCCACCTGGCGTCTCCTCATTCAATCATGCGTGTCGTTGGCGCAACCTAGAAACGGTTTCAGAATCCTCGAGTCGTGGAACGCGAGTTCCCGGCTCTTTCGCAAAACCAGACGCTGCGGTGCTCCCGCTCATGCCCAGAAAACATCGGTCAGTCGTTCCGGTGTGGTATGGGATCGCTATGTTATTGGTTGCCGGCTGCCTCTCCTGGCACGCGCCCACGGTGAGTTTCGCCATAGAAACCGATCCGGCGGTGCTTGCCATCCTGGAATCGGATCCCCAGACACCGTCCGCAAAAGTGCGCGCGGCGCGAGTGCTTGCCAACCTGCATCGGCACGATTTGGCAAGCGAATTACTCCAACAAATTGTAGCAGCGAAACAGAGCCGCTCTCGCTTGGTGAAGCTATACAACCGCTTTGGCCCGGGAGTCTTTATTAGCTTTGCGCAAGAGAATGAGCTACAACCGGCCGGAGCCGAATTGGCCCGTCAGGTGCTAGAAGCAGCCGAAGCACACGCACGTGATCCCAAACGGATAGCCATGTGGCTGCAAGACCTGGCGAGCGAGAACGAGGCGGTGCGTCATGCTTCGGTTGCCGGATTGCGCCGCGTCGGAGCAGCCGCAGTGGGGCCTCTACTCCAAATTCTCGCGGACCAAGACCGCTCGGCCTCACACCGGGCAGCCAGGAAGACCGTCCTCCAACTGGGCAAAGCCGCAGTGGATCCCTTGGTGGCCGCCATGGCCAGCGACCAATCGTCGGTTCGTATCGAGGCGATCCAGCTACTGGGTCAACTGAAGGATACCCGAGCAGTCAGTTCTCTCGTGGGCCTTGCCTATTCGTCTGGGGAACCAAGATACGTTCAGTCTGCAGCTCGTCAGGCGTTGGAAGTTCTTATCGGTTCGACACCGCAGCCCTGGGAAGCAGAAGAACTGTTGTTACGGGAGATCGAACAAACCTCCGATGGCAATCTGGCACGTGGAAACAGTGATATAGCGGGGCAAACGACTCGCTGGCGTTGGCGCGAGAAAGATCAGTCACTCGAAGCGGCACAAGTCGATCTGCGCGTGGCTCAGGCTGAGCGACTAGCTCGTTTGGCGGAGCATCTAAGTTTGCTTCGACCCCAACGACACGACTATTGGGTACAGGCTACGCTGGCTCGATTAGAAGCGGCCAAGCTTACTACGGGCATCCACCGGCTTCTACCTGCTAAGGTTCACCAACGGGAAGCGGACATATCAGCGGAGCTGTTGGAAGAGGTACTTCAGCTGGCCTTAGATCGGAAGCAACCAGCTGCTGCCATCGCCTGCCTAGAGCTTCTTGAATTCCTAGGTAGCCGTAACGCGTTGGCAGCCTCCAGCTCGCAACCCCGAACTCTTGTCCAAGCTTTAAAAGACCCTCATCCTCGGGTGCGGTTTGCGGCCGTGCGAACCATCATGAAGTTAGATCCTGTGGAACCGTATGCCGGGTCGAGCCTGTTGGTGAAAACGCTCGTCGAACTGGCACAGACCACGGGGAAAGCGAGAGCGTTGATAGGTTTCCCGAATGAGCATCGGGGAAGCGACATTGCCGGCATGCTGGAAGAACTTGGCTTTGTCACCGATCTTGTTTCGAGCAGCAAAGCCTTCTTTGAATTAGCCACCAAGTCGGCTGACTACGATTTAGCGCTATTGAGCGACGCGATCAGTTGGCCCAATGCAAATCAACTGATTCAGTCGCTCCGCACGGAATCGCGAACTGCCAAATTGCCTATTGCGCTCATGGCTCGAGACGGAAATCGCGAAGCAACCTGGCTACTTGCCGGCCGAATGGAACGGGTGTTACCTGTCATGGAACCTTACACCATCGATGCCATGCGCTGGCACGTAGGGGACCTGCTTGAGTTGCAAACAGAGTACTGCCTGCAACCTACAGAACGCTTGGCGCAAGCCCAGCAGGCTTTGAGCTGGCTGGTTCGTTTGGCTACCAATCGCGATCAGTATGGATTCTACGAACTGCTCGGCCACGAACGACAGTTGGCGGAAGCCTTGTGGATCCCAGAGTTGAACATCGAAACGGCGCGATTGATGGGAATGATTGGTTCTCCGACCGCTCAACGAGCCCTGGTAAATTCGGTCAATGCCGAATCACAATCGATCGCGTTCAGACAGGTGGCGGCCGATGCAATACATATTGCCATCGAACGGCGCGGTCTCTTGTTAACTAAGAGCGAAATACTGGCTCAGTATGAGAAATATAACTCGAGCCGTCATTTGGACAAAGAAATTCAAGTGGTCCTGGGCAGCGTATTAGACGCCTTCGAATCGCAACACAAGGGTGGCGCGTCTTAGAAGCTGACCCTTTCATGGTCTCTAATGTCATTATTCCCCTCCAGCCAGCAACCTTCAGGTTCCCCCGTTGCCGGGATCATTGGCACGAGTCCGGCGATGGAGGAAGTTTACCGGGTCACACATCAGGTGGCCCGCAGCAATGCGTCGGTTTTGCTGCAGGGTGAAACAGGAACCGGCAAAGAGCTGATCGCCAATGCGATCCACCAGCTGAGCGATCGCGGTGGTAGCGCTTTCGTCAAAGTCAACTGCGGGGCTTTGCCCGAAGGCCTGCTGGAGAGCGAGCTGTTCGGCCACGTTCGAGGAGCGTTTACCGGTGCCGTCAGCAATCGTACGGGGCGATTCGAAGCCGCTCACGGTGGGACTATTTTTCTGGACGAAATCAATTCGACCTCGATTTACCTACAGGTGAAGTTACTGCGTGTCTTGCAAGAACGCGAATTCGAACGTGTCGGGGACACTCAGACGCTACGTGTGGATACTCGCGTAATCGCAGCCAGCAACCGGGATTTGATGGCACAAGTTGGAAACGAACTGTTTCGGGAAGATCTTTACTACCGTTTGAACGTGGTTCCAGTAAACTTACCTCCCCTACGTGAAAGGGGCGAAGACATCCCAGAACTGGTCGTACACTTCCTGGACTACTACAACGAGCTGAACGACAGGTATGTTGTTCACATTCAACAAGAAGCCATGGATGCTATGTTAGCGTACAGCTGGCCGGGAAACGTGAGAGAATTGCAGAATTACATCGAGCGAGCTGTCGTGCTGGCCACAGGCGACGAACTGACCTGTGAATTGCTGCCTGACCAGGTGCTGGGTCGCCAGACGCAGGCCCATGGCGTTCCCGCTGCGGATTTGGAGACATTGACTCAACACGTGGTACAGCGTGGACTTGCCGACGCCGGACCAAGCGAAGACAGCCTGCACAAGAAAGTCGTAAATCGCGTAGAGCGTGAACTGATCGCTCAAGTCATGTTGTCATGCAATAATGTACAGACTAAAGCGGCCGCAAAACTCGGCATCAACCGAAATACGCTCTACAAAAAACTAAAGGATTATGGATTGGCAGAGGGCTAACCGATTTATTCACGTCAAGTGAGCGAACATGTTCTCCGGTATTTCGCTATTATGTTTTACGGCTTGTTATGTGGTGTCACTCTTCCTGGAGGGGACACGACTTCTGTTTCAAGCAGGCGCTCGGTTCGCATTGATATTCGGATTTGCCGCCGCTGGTTTGTTCGCACATTCCATTTATCTCATAGTACGAGCACAACATGAAATGGCAGATGGATTGCCGTTGTCAAGTTGGTATGACTGGTGCCTGGTCGTTTCCTGGACCCTGGCAGCTGGCTACCTCCTGTTCACGGTTTATCGACCAAGGGTAGCACTGGGCTTGTTTGTCCTACCCCTTGTGCTCGGACTGATCGTGGTGGCATGGGCCTGGCGCGAGTTACCACCATTCTCGCAAAGTGAAGCGACACGTGGTTGGGGAACGATTCATGGTGTGGCGCTATTGCTGGGAACAGTGGTCGTGGCCTTGGGATTTGTCGCCGGAAGCATGTACTTGGTCCAAGCCAGTCGCCTGAAACGAAAGTTGCCACCACGTCACGGCTTGGAATTACCCAGTTTGGAGTGGTTGCAGGCGGCGAATGTTCATTGCCTGGTGGTGTCCTCCTGCTTACTCGTCTTGGGAGTTGTTTCGGGGGTGATTCTCAATCTCGTCAAATCGGTCAACGAGATTTCCACAACGCCTTGGTCCGGAAGTGTCGTTTGGGGATCGGGTATTTTGTTATCCTGGCAGTTCGCGGCGATTTTGTTCAATCGCTTCTACAAACCAGCTCGGCAAGGTAAGAAAATTGCATACTTGACTGTGGCCAGTTTTATATTTGTTGCGCTTGCGGTCGGCATGGCCTTACTTACTCGCCACGGCAGTCCGTCAGGCGCGGAGGTTGAGAACGGCTCTAGAGCGTACCATGGCTACTTGCATGCCCCCATATCGACAAAAAACGGGAGGCATGTATGAAGCTGCAAATCGTGGGCTGCAGCCACCATACGGCGCCTTTGGAGATCCGTGAGCGATTGGCGTTCGGCCCCAGTCAAGTCCCCTTGGCACTGACTCGTTGGCGTGATCGTTTTCCCGATGCGGAAGCCGTCTTGCTGTCGACCTGTAATCGCGTCGAATTATTTGTCGCCAACGAAAATCTGGATGGAGGACCGACACACCACGAAGTGGTCGATTTTTTGGCTGATTTCCACGGGCTGAACGCCGTGGAAATCTTTGATTGGTTATTCGAACGCTCAGGCGAAGATGCCGTTCGGCACCTGTTTAGTGTGGCGTCCAGCCTCGACAGCATGGTCGTGGGTGAACCCCAAATACTGGCCCAAGTGAAACAAGCGTATTCCCTGGCAATCCATGGCCGAAGTGATGGACCTTTGACTCACGCGGCTTTCCAGGCGGCGATTCGAGTCGCCAAGCGGGTGGCCACCGAAACAGCCATTCAACGGCGGCGAGTCAGCATTCCCAGTGTGGCAATCTTAGATTTTGCAACCCAGATCTATGAGCGTTTTGACAATAAGCGGGTGCTGGTCATCGGTGCGGGAGAGATGGCCGAAGAGACACTTCGTTACTTAGCAGATGCAGGCGCCCAGGACTTTACGGTGGTCAACCGTAGCATGGATCGTGGACAGCAGTTAGCCGATCAGTTTGGCGGAAAGGCCGCCAGCTTCGACGAACGACTACAATACCTCGTCCACGCAGATCTGGTCGTTAGCGCCACGGGACACGGCAAGCCCGTCGTCTTGCTGTCTGAATTCGAGTCGGTTCAACAACAGCGAAATCAAAAGCCACTTTTTATCCTTGACCTAGCGGTCCCCCGAGATATCGATCCAGCGATCGGAGACTGCCTGGGTGTGTATCTCTACGCCATTGACGACCTTCAACAAGCTTGCCAGAGGAATCGCCTAGCACGGGAAAAAGAGTGGCCTGTCGCAGAGGGGATACTGGATCAAGAAACGGCGAGGTTCATGTCCGACTTGCATCATCGGGCGACGGGACCCACCATCAAGCGATTGAAGGCTCGAGCCGATGAGATCAAAGACGAGGAACTGAAGCGGCTGTTCAACAAACTGCAACAGGGAGACGCCGACAGCCAAGCCGAAATCTCACGCAGCTTCGAACGACTGATTAACAAGTTACTGCATCCACCTCTCGAGTCGCTCCGCGATGCTTCGGAAGAGGGAACTCCCCACGGACTACTCGACGCCTTGCGCAAACTATTTCAACTCAAAGATTAAAACCACCTGAGATGCAATGAACAGGGAGACTTCACGGCAGCTGGCAGACTGGTTGGAATCTTCTGAGAAACCGGTCACTTTTACGGGTGCTGGCATCAGCACAGAAAGCGGTATCCCTGATTTCCGGTCCCCTGGTGGCATTTGGTCCAAATACCGCACGGTCTACTTTGACGAGTTTATGAACTCGGCCGACGCCAGGTATGAATACTGGCGACAAAAGTCGGAAGGTCACCGTGAATTTGATTCGGCGGAACCGAATGTGGGGCATCAAGTGCTTGCATCCTGGGAACGTCAAGAAAAATTGCGCGGGGTCATCACACAGAACATTGACGGCCTGCATCAGTTGGCTGGAAATCAACACGTATTAGAACTTCACGGTACTGCGCGTCAAATTGCTTGTATGGACTGCGGTGCCCGTTTCGAAGCGGGTCCCTTGGTCGCCCAGTTTTTGGCCGCGGACCAAGTCCCTACATGTTCAGAGTGTGCGGACGGTCGATTGAAGCATGCTACCGTGTCCTTCGGACAATCGCTGCCCGAAGAAACACTACACCAGGCGGCAACATGGTGCCAAGAAACAGAGTTGCTATTCGCGATCGGTTCATCGCTTGTCGTCACCCCCGCTGCAGAACTTCCTGCCATAGCTCAGCAGAATGGCGCGCGATTGGTGATTATCAATCGTGATCCTACCCCATTGGACAACATCGCCGACATGGTCCTGCGGACAGGGATCGGTGAGGCCTTATCGTTGATCGATGCTTGCTGCTAATGGTTGCCGTTAGAGGGTGGCCATCATCGGGTCACCAGCGGAAAAATGGCGCGTGGCTACCACTCTTCGTCTTCGTCTTCGTCTTCATCTTCGTCTTCGCTGTCTTCATACTCCTCGCCTTCGTCCCAGTCTTCCTCTCCCTCACCCCAGTCATCTTCATCTTCATCTTCATCTTCATCTTCATCTTCGTCTTCATCTTCATCTTCTTCGTCTTCTACTTCTTCCCACTCTTCTTCGTCGTAGTCCTCATCGTCTTCATGCTCTTCTTCGTCGTCTTCCCACTCATCGTCTTCATATTCCTCATCGTCTTCGAGCTCATCGTCTTCATCGTCTTCATCGTCTTCCCATTCGTCGTCCTCGTACTCGCCCTGTTCATCGTCCTCGGCGGTGGGAGCTTGAACTTGGGTTTCCAATATGGCTGCGTCGGTAGTATCTAATGTTTCGTGCTCTGGCTCGGTGAGTTCTGTAATTCTCACTGCGGATTCCTCCTCGTTCTCTCGTTGTCCTGATTGAGAGCGGTTGGTATCAGGTGTGCCCAATTCTTGATCATTCGACGTACTTTCCGCAAGAGCCGGTAACGGCTGAATTCGCAAGAATTCCCGGCGGGGAAGATCGTCGAGTGTTTGCAGACCAAATAGTTGTAAAAAACGCTTAGTCGTGCTGTAAAGGTAGGGGCGGCCTAATTCTTCACTCCGACCCCCAATCCGAACCAAATCGCGTTCGATCAGTTGACGTAGTACCTCACCGCAGCCGACGCCACGGATCGCTTCGATGTCCACGCGCAGAACCGGCTGCCGGTAGGCGACCACTGCCAGCGTCTCCATAGCAGGCGTGGACAGTCGCTCCTCAGCAGGCACCCCCGCAACGCGGCGTAGCCAAGGAGCAAATTCCGACAGTGTGAGCAATTGCAGGCCACCTGCCACATTTTCTACGCGAAAAGCCCTGCCCTCTACTTCATAGAGCCGGTTTAGCTGGTGAGTCAATGTCTTGGCTTCCGTGCCATCGGCAAGATTCGCAAATTTACTCAGTTTACGAGTTGACAATGGCTCACGAGCCAAGAAAAGCACGGCTTCGAGCCTGCGCAGCCTCGTGTCGCGAACACCATGCCAGTCAGCTGGCGAGGAATGTGGTGCCACAAGTAATGGGCGGGGTCCTCGCGAGCAACCTGCCAAAGGGTGACTGTATCGACAACAAGCGCTGCCAAGCTGCACACCCAGTGGAGCCAAATTCGAATTTTGTTTGTCACGATGCATGGCAGGAACCGCTGAGGGGCTGGACACGTCAATCAGAAAATACTGAATGGATTGTAGGAATGTCGGTTTTGGGACAACATGGACTTCTGTGGGTGCCTGTTTCCTGGCGGTGTGCACGTCAAAAGATTAGGGCACTTGCAGGCTTGCCAAGATGAGCCGGATTGGCTCGGTAGGCTGACTGCCATCGGCCGTCAAGACCTGGAGCCTTCTCGGTTCCTCTGGATAGGGTATCTCACAAACAAAGCGGTAGGGACCTCCGGTGTCTGTGGCTTCCAGCCGATAGTACGTGGCGCCACACTGCCGCAAACGATATAACTGTTCTTGAAGCTCCGGGGATTGTAAGGCCGGATGTTGTGCGAGAGTAACCGCCGACTGACCCGCTCCGGAGCGGAAGACGCCTGGTGGATATGCCTTCGTGGTGGTGGGGCCACAAGCGGTTGAGCGGCTGCCAGTTGGCTTCGGCGGCTGTGCGCTGATGCCGAACATAGCGTAGGCCGGAATTCCAATCAGTATGGTTAGAAGCAATAATAGACGATAAGTGCTATTCATGTTGTTTGTTCGTGGGGTTGTCTCGCACACCGTCGGATGGCGTTCCCCGTTCCACTTGTTCAGGCACGCCGTGGCGGCGAAACGGCGGCATGATAGCGTGGGCCCTGGCGACTGCCTAGAGCGATTAGGGTCCAAATGAACGGCCTAAAGCGATTACCTCACAAATAGCTGCCTACACCTTAGATACCCCAAATGTTCCGTGCATTGCGAGCGAGATTCGTCGCAAACCGTGTATCTCAATCCCATGTCTGACCGTAAGCTAGCTACGACTGATTCTGCTGCCCCAACAGAAGCCTCTGATTGGCTGGCCAGGGCCAGCGTGAACCTGGATTACAACGCCACAACGCCCATCCACCCGGAGGTCATCACTGCCATACACGACTGCTATCTGAGATGCCCTGGAAACGCTGCGAGCCCACATTCCCTTGGCCGTCAAGCCAAATCGGTGCTGGAGCAGGCCCGCGAACGGATCGCAGAATTGCTAGGCGCTCGTTTGTCAGGTCACGAACCGGATCAGCTTTTGCTCACCAGCGGGGGAACTGAGGCTAACAACCTGGCGATGCTCAGCTTGGCTGGTACGAGTCCTGGCCGGATCGTGTTATCTAAAATCGAACATCCGAGTGTTTTAGAGGTGGCTAATGTTTTGTCTCGACGCGGCTACGAAATTGCGTGGTCACCAGCACAGCCGCTAGGCACCGTGGACATGGATGCGTTCACCGCCCGCTGCTCGCCCGACACGTGCTGTGCCTGCCTGATGCTCGCCAACAACGAAACAGGGGTCATTCAGCCCGTACAGGCATTGGCCGAACGAGTCGATGATCACATCCTGTTCCATACCGATGCTGTTCAGGCCGTAGGGAAAATCGAAGTCGACTTCCGCAGCATGAACGTCTCGACAATGTCTTTTTCGGCCCATAAGTTTCACGGTCCGGTAGGCATTGGCGGGCTCATTGTAAAGCACGGAGTGAATATCGAACCTTTGCTCCATGGCGGTGGCCAGCAAATCGGCCTACGGCCCGGCACGGAACCTGTCGCCCTGGCTGTTGGCATGTGTAAGGCATTGGAGATCTGGCACGAAAATCGCAACGACACCCATCGACGCCTTCGTGGTCTGCGCGAGCAATTTGAAGCGATCCTGCGTCAAAAACTGCCCTGGATCGTCATTCACGGCTCTGGAGCACCACGCTTGGCCCAGACAACCAATGTGTCATTCCCCGGGCTGGACCGGCAGGCCTTGCTGATGGCACTGGACCTGGCCGGTGTGGCTTGCTCGACAGGTTCGGCTTGTTCGAGTGGAGCGTCAGAGCCGTCCTCCGTGCTCACTGCCATGGGGTGCCCGGAGGAGCTCATACAGAGTTCTCTTCGGTTTAGTTTGGGGAGTGGAATTGGCACCTCCGAAGTTGCCCTGGCCGCATCCCGTATCTGCAAAGTAGCCATGGATTTACGTCCGTGATCCAGAATCAAAAAATCGGCCGTGCGACCTCGCAGACAAAGGCAAAAACGGCTATAATCGGAGCCCTTGATCGGGTTCCCTATGTGTCTTTCCTTATGGGCCGTTTTCGCTCACGGAGTTGCGATTGGTTGCCGGCGATTTTTGTATTTCACTCAGCGGCGTAGATGCCAGCTCCTCTCCCTCTTCCAGGCAAGGGGCTGCCTCTGACCTGCCTCTGCGGCGCTTCGTTTTTGGCGCTGAAAATGCCCTCCTGGCCGATTTGCCTTCCCTGATTTTCTATGGACAGGCGATTCGCTTCCCCCTGCTCCTATACGGTCCTTCGGGGACGGGGAAAACCGTCTTGCTGCGAAGCCTGCTGGCTCAATGGGCCAAAGCTCACCGCAACCACCATTTGATTTGTTCTACCGGTAAAGATTTCGCAAGCCGGAAACCGGACACGACTACAGATGTCTCCGCCGAGTCGGCTCCTTCGGCCGTCTCCACAAGCTTTGATGCGGCTGAGGTTTTCACGGGCCCGGACTTACTCGAGGCGATCCCGGTGCGTTCCGATAGCTTGGGTTCTGTCAATGGGCACTACTCTGCCCAAAGTGACAGTGGAGATTCCACGCTCAGTGATACCGTATTGTTCCTGGACAATCTGGAACAATTACAAGGTAGGTATGCGGCGCAACGTAGATTACAAGCCACACTGGATCTCTTGGAATCCAACCAAGGTAGGTTCGTAGCTACCAGTCGCACTCATCCGCTGGAATTGCCCATCGAGAGCTCCCTGCGCAGTAGGCTCTCCGCCGGATTGACCATTCAAGTACACCAACCTGAGGCCGAGACTCGCGCCAGCCTGCTGATGGACATCGCCATAGCACGCGGACTTTACCTCCACGCAGATGCCGCCAGTGAGCTTGCCGCCCAGCTGCCGTTCGGCTTTTTCCACCTCCGAAATGCCGTCATGGCCCTTCAGGTCCAAGTGGCCCCGTCCGCGACGATTCGATCCGATGACGTCCAACAATACCTAGCATCGCGCTCTGTCCCATTTTCCCTGCGACTATTGTCTCAACACGTTGTTCGACATTGCCAAATCTCGTTGGATGAACTCAAGAGTAAATCTCGCCAACAATGCTTTGTCCAAGCGCGCTGTCTGTTCATTTACTTAGCACGAACGGTCACGCCCGCTACGTATGCCCAGATTGCCCAGTTCCTGGGAGGCCGAAACGAAACGACCGTTATCCATGCTTTTAAAAAATGTGAAACGTATTGGCTTAACGACCCCGATTGGTCCTGGTCAATGCAACAACTAAAAACCGAATTGAATACCGTTTAGATCAACATCGCCGTTCATCATGGTACTGCAAAATGTGTCGTTAAACTGTTTGTGGCCGTCGATTGTGGGGGGGCCGTGTTGTCATCGCAAATTGATGTGGTTTAGACGAACAAGTCATCGACATTGTTTTTACAGTTTTCCGACAGGTTTTGCCGCTCTGTGGGATTTGCGTAACTCCTTATGGGCCAACCGATAGTGGCCTGTAATCATGATCTACAAACACTTTTCAGTGCGACTTACTACTACTAACAGTTAGAGAAACATAAAAGATAGTTATTCTCCACAGTGCAAAACGGTACATTGTGGCAGCTTGAGAGTTCACGAGGGGGAAAGAAATAAGATGAAGATTTTAGCAGAGCGTGAAAAGTTATTGGCGGCCTTTCAAACGGTTGCTTCCGTTGCACCTGCGCGGAGTCCTAAACCGATTCTACAAAACATCAAATTGGAAGTTATAGAGAATACAGCCACTTTGATTGCCACAGACATGGAGGTTGGCATTAGGTTCGATGTACCTGGGATCGAGGTGGAACAATCGGGGACAGCTATTCTGCCAGTCGGGCAATTTGGTTCCATCCTGCGGGAATCTTCGGACGAAAAGTTGCGCGTCGAATTATCTGATTCCGGGACGTTGGTTCAAGGTGACCGCAGTAAATTCAGGTTGCCCAGTGAAAATCCCGCAGAGTTCCCAGAGGTGGCTTCTTTTAAGGAGGAGCAATTCCACGAGGTGCCAGCACTGTTATTACGCGAAATAGTACGCAGAACAGTTTTTGCAACCGATATCGAAAGCACCCGATATGCTTTAGGTGGGGTCATGTTGGAAATGGCCGAAGATAAAATTACAGCGGTCGGTACCGATGGTCGCCGGTTATCAAAAATGGAAGGCCCAGCGCATGCAGTAGGCGGTCACCAATCGACGGAAGCTCAGACCATTGTACCTACTCGTGCCATGCAACTGTTGGAACGAGCAATCTCGCCAGAGGATGCCGAGATTCAGCTTGCCTCTAGGAATAACGATATACTGGTGAAAAGTCCTCGAGCGACTATATTTTCCCGGTTGGTTGAAGGGCGATTTCCCAAATGGCGAGATGTGATACCCTCATGGACGGACGGCGAGACGATTGAGATGACGGTGGGACCATTTTTTTCGGCGTTGCGACAGGCTGCCATCGTATCGCGGGAAGAAAGTCGCGGAATCGATTTCACATTTCAGGAAGGTTCGTTAGTCTTAGCCAGTTCCACCGCGGATGTTGGTGATGCTCGAGTGGAAATGCCTATCGCGTACAGCGGATCTGAAAAAACCATCACGCTTGATCACCGGTATGTAGCGGACTTCTTGAAGGTGTTAGATCCAGAAAAAGTGTTCCAGGTCAAAATTAGAGATGGAGAAAGTGCAGTCTATAGCACCACAGACGACGGATATGGTTATGTGGTCATGCCATTGGCTAAGGACCGAGCCTAGATGGCAAAAAGGGAACGAAAGAGACGAGGAGTCAGAAGGATTGGTGAAGTTTTCCCGCAGTTGTTGGCACGTCGAGGATATGCCGATGTCCAACGAAGCTCGGCATTGCAGGAGGCTTGGCAGGAAGTCGCTGGTAGAGTTTTTTCCAAACACAGCCGGGCAGTGAGAAATAGTGGTGGAGTTGTAGAAATTGCCGTAGCAAACTCTGCCACACTACAGGAATTGACATTTCGCAAGAAAAACCTATTACGGCAACTAGCAACCAAATTGTCTGGTGAAACTGTTTCCGATATCAAGTTTAGAGTGACACGGTTGTCGTGAAGCTCCAATACTTGGCAGATGAATATAATATTATGAACGATACGAATCCCGTCCCAGATGAACCATCTGCAGATGACTCCCAAACCTCGTCAGCAGGGGCTGATGCGAATTACGGTGCTAAAGACCTGGAACATCTGTCCGATTTGGAGCACGTCCGAGAACGACCGAGCATGTATATCGGGGATACGGCAGCGCGCGGGTTGCATCACCTTGTCTATGAGGTTGTGGATAATTCGATTGACGAAGCCATGGCTGACTTTGCCACGACCGTCACGGTGAGGATTCACAATGATGGTTCCGTCACAGTTGAAGATGACGGGCGCGGTATCCCAGTCGCTATCCATGAACAATTGACCGAAGAACTAGGCAGGGACGTCTCGACGCTGGAAGGCGTCATGACAGTACTGAAGTTCGGAGGCAAATTTCAAAAGGGGGCCTATCAAACGTCAGGTGGTTTGCACGGCGTCGGTGTGACAGTGGTGAACTTTCTTTCAGAGTGGTGTGAGGTGGAAGTTTACCGTGACGGCCACGTGTATCAGCAAGAATATGAGCGTGGCAATCCTCAAGGTCCAGTACGCACAATTGGCACCACATCCAAAATTGGCACCAAAACCACATTCAAACCTGATTCGCAGATTTTTCAAACCACAAAATTCGTTTATGACACACTGCAGAAACGGCTGCAGGAGCTGGCGTTCCTCAATCGAGGCGCGCGCATCATCTTTCAGGACGAACGAAGCAATCAAGAAGAGGAATTTTATTACGAGCGCGGAATTGTGGAATTCGTTGAATACCTCAACCGCACCAGTGAAGCGATTCATCAGGAAGTGGTCTTCATTCATGGAGAGGCGGATGGAGTTGGATATGAAATCGCCTTGCAGTACTCGACAGAATACACCGAAAACGTGCATTCGTATGTGAATAACATACATACAACCGAAGGCGGGACGCATGTATCGGGATTTCGCGGTGCTTTGACACGCACGTTGAATAGCTACGGCAAAAAGGCGGGCCTGTTTAAAGACCTAGTGCCGACAGGGGATGATTTCCGCGAAGGCTTGACTGCGGTCATTTCGATGAGAGTGCCACATCCACAGTTCGAAGGTCAGACGAAGACCAAATTGGGCAATAGCGAAGTCGAAGGTATCGTGACGTCGGCAGTCGGTGAGCACTTAGGCAAGTACTTGGAAGAAAACCCCAAATCAGCCAAGACCATTGTCAACAAAGGTATCTTGGCGGCCGAAGCCCGAGTCGCAGCGCGGAAAGCTAAAGAGTTGCTTCGCGAGCGCAAAGGGGCGCTTTCCGGTGGAGGCCTGCCTGGAAAACTGCGAGACTGTTCCAGCAAGGAAGTTGAGAAATGCGAACTATACCTGGTAGAAGGAGACTCGGCGGGAGGAAGCGCCGAAGGGGGGCGCCTGCGCGAATACCAAGCCATCTTGCCGCTGCGAGGCAAAATCATTAACGCCTATAAATCTCGCGAAGATAAAGTGTTGGCCAATGAGGAAGTCCGCAGCATGATCCACGCAATCGGCGCAGGCATCGGAGAAGATCAAGATTTAGAAAAGAGGCGGTACAACAAAGTCATCATCATGACGGACGCCGACGTTGATGGATCACACATTCGTACCCTGCTTCTTTGTTTCTTCTATCGACAAATGTTTGATTTGGTGGAAAAAGGACACGTCTATTTGGCACAGCCTCCTCTGTTCCGTGTCAAGCAGCGCAAGCAAACTTACTATGTGCAAACCGAAGAAGAAATGAAAACACAATTGCTGGAGAACGGTTTGGGGGATGCGGTCCTTGAACCTGGCGACGACCGGCAAATATCCGGTGTCCAGATCCAGAAGCTCTGCCGGACCTTGGCGGCTATCGAAGAAGCGGTTCTGGCGTTGGAGAAACGGGGGGTTGCGTTGAAGAGCCACGCCCAGCTACAAGAGACCGAAACGGGCAAGTTGCCAATCTATCACGTGTTTCTGGGGCGCAGCGAGCATTGGTTCTGCTCGCGCCAACAGCTGGATGAGTTCCTCCAGCAGCAAGCCGATGCTACAGGACAAGAGCTTTCCGTCAGCGACTCTCCTGAGACTGAGACCAATGGGAACGGCCAAGCTGGTTCATCGATCGCTTCGAAGTTACACGTTACCGAACTGCACGAAGTGCGTACGATCAATGCACAGCTCACGAATTTGAGTGAGCTGGGGTTCGACATCCAATCCTTGATTCCTCAGGAGCGCACGGGTATCGAAGGCAATCGCTTTAACCTGCGTCGAGGCGAAACGGAGATTGGTCTAAACGATCTGCGAGGCCTGCTGCCCGCTGTAAGATCGGCTGGAGAGAAGGGGTTATCGATCACAAGGTTTAAGGGTTTGGGCGAAATGAATGCTGAGGAATTACGGGAAACCACGCTCGACCCCAATAATCGAACCCTGGTGAAAGTCACCATGAAGGACGCTAGCGCCGCAGATGATATGTTTCGTGTGTTGATGGGTGACAAAGTCGAACCGCGACGCGAATTCATCGAAAAGCACGCACTGGACGTGCGCAACTTGGACGTCTAAACTTCGTTCCGTCGACCGTCGCCAGCGATGCTAGGTAGCCACAGTGTATGCTTGAGTCCTTTTTTGATACACCGCGTTATCAAGTTGTCGCTTGAGCAAGTCCCTTATCTTTTGGGTGGAGATTTCAACAGGCACCTCGTACATTTCGTCTGCCGTGATGGTTTCAATCGTGTTGTGAGCAATGCTTCCAGGCCTGGGAAGCTACCCGGCCCCTGCTGCCCTGCCCGGTGCCTGGATCGCCCAACACCGACGCGAGGATGGTGGGTTCATCGGCAGGTGGCGACCTGGTTGTTTCGAACAGTGCAAGTTCTTCTTCGGGTCTTTGCTGAACGCCAATATGCGATCAGTTATCTCGCAGTACTAGTTTCCAACATGTCTATCGCTGCGATCCTTCGGTGCTTGTGCGGTTTTATTTCTCCGGGTATGGTTCAAAAAGCGTAATCATTAGCTTTCAGGCAGGCCCGACCGCGGTAGCGGCAGTCGTTGCTGGAATGGCGAAAATAGCCTGAGATGAACACGATACTGATGCGGTAGTTATGTTCGACTAATGAGAAGCGACCAAGGTGCAGCCGGTGCCAGGCGCCTGCTCGGTTCGCTTTACAAAGGCATATGAAATTCGGGATCAATCTAAGATTGGCCAACGAGGTTTGTCTCGAAGCAGAAGACTACGCGGGGAGATTGCTTGATGGAAAGTTTTCGGCTGGATGGGCGACGTGCCTTGGTGACAGGAGGAAGCAAGGGGATTGGCGTTGGATTGGCAAGGGGGCTCGCCGAAGCGGGTGCGGACATCGTGCTGATGGCACGCAATGAAAAAGAGCTAGAGCAAACCAGAGATGTACTGCAAGAAACTGGCCGCTCCATTGGTATTGCGAGCAGCGACCTGTCGCGACCCGAGGAGATTCCACAAGTTTACGCCGACGTCGAAGCACAGCATGGTCCGGTTGATATCTTGGTCAACAATGCGGGGACAACCTATCGTTCCCCTG
>JAKVBZ010000001.1:10091-12181 GCA_022448645.1 Pirellulaceae bacterium | reverse complement strand
GAAGGCCATGGACCACAAAAGGTGGATTGGACGGCTCCTGCAGCTGTCGATCTCGGCGCAGTACTGCTGAACGGTTTTGTCGAAAAACAGCTCGGAAATCCGGAGCGTCAGGTTCAGATGCGAATCTATAAGAACGATTTTGACGGATCCGGGACACCGATTGTGAACCTTGAATCGGATTTCACAACACCAGACGTCTTGGTAACCGTCTCCGATTTACTGGTGCCCGTTGAGCCGGGTGACGTGCTGACCATTTTCGTCGATGGTAACGGTTCGCAAAACACCAGCGGTGGCACTTCCGACTTTTCAAACTGGAACATTTCGCTCGAAGAAACTCAATATGCACCGTATAGCTGGCAGTTGGATGCCTCTGCCGACTGGCATGGTACTGACAGTTGGCCAGTGGGGCAGATTCCTGGTGTCGGCAATGTGGCTACGTTTGGGCCAAAGATTACGGTGCCACGTCTTGTATACACGGAAACTGATATTTCTGTGGATGCAATTGTCTTTAACAATCTCTCATCCTATACAATCGCTGCGACTAGTAACGCTTCGGTCAATATTGCGGCCAGTACTACGAACTTAGGCGCAGTCACCGTGAGTGCTGGCAGTCATCAGTTTCAAGCGCCCGTTAATTTCAACTCCGACGCCACTCTTCAGGTGGCGAATGGTTCTACGCTTACCTTCAACAATGCTGTGAATCTTTCCGGTCAAACGTTGACCAAGGCCGGTGAAGGAGGTGTCGAAATTAATAACGCACTCAATACGGGCGGCGGCACAGTTGTCGGATTGGCCGGTACGATTTCTGGTTCCGGCAGTGTGGGCGGAGATTTACAAAACTCTGGCGGTACTGTCGCTCCCGGAAATAGTCCGGGTGTCCTTACCGTCAACGGAAACTACACTCAGGGTGCAGATGGCACACTGGCGATTGAAGTAGCTGGGACAGGTGCCGGGACAGGCCATGATCAACTGGACGTTACCGAAACCGCAACCCTGGACGGTACGCTCGATATCCAGACCGATGCTGGCTTCACGCCCAATGTGGGAGCCTCACCCGGTGTCAATGGTGATCAGTTTGTGATTGTCACGGCAAGTTCCGTGGCCGGAAATTTTGGCACGGTCAACGGCCGGCACGTAGGCAGTGGCCTTTTCTATGAAGTCGGTTACAACACGACAAATGTGACATTGAGCGCTTTCCAAGCCTTAGAAGGTGACGCCAATGGTGATAAACGTATCGACATCACCGACTTTAATGTGCTTTCCTCCAATTTTGACCCCACCGGTCAAAATGCGAACGACTGGACCAACGCTGACTTCAATGCAGATGGAAATGTCGATATTACCGACTTCAATTCCTTGTCATCCAATTTCGCACCCAGCGGCTATGGTGATGGTCCTGGTCAAATTCCGGAACCCGCAACGATGGTACTGCTTGTCCTGGGGGGGTGCGTGACCATGCTGTCGGTAATCCGCCGTAGATAGTTACTTTCTGCTCGTTCGCGTCGCGTTTTCAAAACGGGGTCGGTATGTAACCGGCCCCGTTTTTTTATGTGCAATCGTTTTTTGTGACTACCTATGATTTTCTGCCTTTGAAAAATAGGCAGTAGAAAGATGGTGCGGCAGAAAGGTGCAGGTGAGATTGGGTAGTCCATTGAGATTGTCAAGCGTGTGTTTTGAGGTGACTGCTTTTCCTCTCGTGAGCAGCTGCTATTCCTGGCGGTGCTCCCATTCCTCTTGGGGTTCCTTGGTCCCCATCTGCAGTCCCGAGTCGCGCCTTGGTCCAGCTTCTGCTGCGATCTGGCTGGACCAAGGGCTGATAAAGGTAAGATGCTAACTTGAGTTCTGGCTTCGTTCCTGAGGAGATTTTAATCCGCGCAGGTTGTCGAGAAGTCCATACGGAAAACCGTTTTTCAGGAACACGTTCCTAACCCCAGCGATTGAAACCTTCGGGGTCAATGATGCCATGTGGAAAACCGTTGTCCAGCACATTTTCCTTCCCCAAACTATTCACGGCTTCGGGGTCAATGATGCCATGTGGAAAACCGTTGTCCAGCACATTTTCCTTCCCCAAACCATTCACGGCTTCGGGG
>JAKVBZ010000001.1:0-9991 GCA_022448645.1 Pirellulaceae bacterium | reverse complement strand
CAGCACATTTTCCTTCCCCAAACTATTCACAGCTTCGGGGTCAATGATGCCATGTGGAAAACCGTTGTCCAGCACATTTTCCTTCCCCAAACCATTCACAGCTTCGGGGTCAATGATGCCATGTGGAAAACCGTTGTCCAGCACATGTTCTTTCACCAGGCAATTCACAGCTTCTGGATCGATAATGCCATAGGGAAAGCCGTTGTCAAGAACACCTCTTTCAGCCAATCCATTCACGATTTCAGGATTGATGATGCCGTGCGGAAAACCGTTTTCTAGGACATGTTCCTTGAGGAATCCACTTACGATTTCAGGATTGATGATGCCATGCGGAAAACCGTTTTCTAGAACCAAGGAATTACCTGGCGAAAGCGTACCGCCGTAGTTGTTGACCTCTCCATCAATGATGCCATTACCAGAAATGCCCTTTGTATGGATCGCAGCTCCGCCAGCTAGTTCACCCCGTGCGTGGATTGTCAGACTGAGTGGTTCCCGAGCTATGTTTTCATTACTGGTGAGACAAACAGGACTAGCTGTGGCCTCTGTGTCGACCGCATCGACAAAAGTGTCACCGGCAAACATGTTGCGATCTTCGAGAGATTCTAACGTCGATTGTCGGTTTTTCATCTGATGTTTAATAGTCATGGCCCGTCTCTTTCCTGATGGAGAACAAACTGATGGTTAAAGTTGACGTTAGCTTTGCTGTACCCGCCCCTTGTGGGATGCAACGTACTAACTCAGCGATATGAAACCAGGTCTTAAACAACCCCACTCACTATCGTGGTTCGGTACCGGCAACCATCCGTGAGATACCGATCGACTGCTACAGTTTCCTACGTACGATAGGTGTCTGTCCTGCGCAGTTTTTGAAACGCTATTCAACGCAACTGAGCTGACTCACGGTCGAGTACCAGTTATGCAATCGTGTGTTGGATGATGTGATTTCTTTGTGACCTCGCTGACAGAGATCCCCAAACGACCGTCGCTTGTTGTCTTTCCACTCCGCTGCAAGTGTTGAAAAAGGGGCGTCATACAAGCTTCCTATCGCATAGTCGCGTGAAAATCCGTATTGTAGAGGAACAACCGCACCGTCTTGTTCGATAATGAGGGGGGAGACAAGTTCCGATAACGGCTCGTCTTCCCAAGAATCGTTTTGTTGGTGCGCAAAATACCGCTTGGGATCTTCCATGAGCATGTTTCGACTTACCAAGTCAAGCTGGATTTTGAGGCGTCCTTTGTAGTGGGCATCTAACTGGGTTGCAGCGAGAAGTGCATAAGCGTTTTCATCCGTATCTGGGCTACTGCCATTCAAGCATTCGCTGGCACGACCAACCTCGTCAAGCGGATGAATCTGCAGGAGTTGGGCGCCTTGGTTCAGGGCAAACTCGGCGACCCAGGGCAACTCACGCAAATTGTGTTGGGTCAGCGTGAATATGAAGCCGAAAGGAATGCCAGATTGTCTCACGTAGGGTAAGCAATTGGCCATGGTTTTAAATGCAGCCGGATTGTTCCGCATCTTGTCATGTGCGGTTGGAATACCATCGACGCTGATTGCCAGCAGGTCGATGCTCCCCTGTAGACGTTTCAGCCGTTTCTCGTCCAACAACATACCGTTGGTTGCTACTGACGTGACCATGCCACATTGGTGGGCTTTGTCCAGTACGGCTCGCAACGGGTCATACAGGAGAGGTTCGCCTCCGGACATGCTCACGACGGTATACCCTTCGGCACTTGCGTCTTCGACGGCCGAGCAAAGCAGTTTTTCCGAAAGCTCTTCACGCTGGTTGGGACCAGACAACGAGTAGCAGTGAAGGCAGCGAAGGTTGCATCGGCGGGTCGGGTGAATTTGAAGAATTCTCGATCGTCCTGTTGGGGCTAACATAGTTGCCGACCTTTCTGCTTGTCTCAAAAATAGAAAACTGAAAAAATTCCGTCAGGTCCCATCTCCTGTTACAGTTTCCTACGTACGAAAATGGGCTGTCCTGCGCATTCTTTGAAAAAACTATTCGGCGCCAGTCCGAATGCGGTATTCCGCATCTGGAGAGGTCTTTTCGATTTGACGGAAAAATAGAGTAGCTAAGCTGTCGTCCAACCGGTTTTCCATAGCTGTGAGGTCCTCGCTGGAGCGTCGCCTGGAGACATTAGGCATATGGATGCAAAGGTTTTTGAGATTCAGTGCCAAGGCAACAACCAGAAGATGTCTGCAATGAGAATTCAGATGCAGGTGTGGTTATGGAAGAATGTTGTCTTTCTGTGGTCCGGGGCTGCAGGGCCTTTCCACAGTCGCTATGGAGTATGGAGAGTGTGCGTGGGGCATTTGCAGTATGGCCCCTCGGAGCGAATGCATTGGCTTGGCTGTAACGCTAGCTTGATGAAAAACTGACGCAGCGTCGGTCACGTGAGCGCTGAAAGAGATGCTTTTGTTACATAGATTTTGACGGAGCTGGACACGGTAGAGCTACAGGCGACCTTTGTGAGCGGAAACCCTTGGCTCTCTGGCACTCGAATAAATTTGGATGGTCCAACCTTACTGCCAGAAGTTGTTTTATGCGACCCGCCATAGGATAACCGGGGGCTATGCGTCAGCCAACTTACCGAAAAACGTGTCCACCGAAGCAATTTCGTTTGTAGCATCGCGTCGACTTCGACGAGGGCCGAACCTGTCCTCGATCGTGGAAGACGTTTTTGTTTTGCGAATTTTTTCGGCCCCAGTTTGGCTGTCCGAGCTCACGACGTCCTGAGCCAATTCACTTGTCGAATGGTCGATGACAGCAACGGAGTCAAGCACGAGGTTCATGTTCGATGTGACGGTGGTAATTTCGTCGGCAAACACGATGGAAAAAGCGTCGATTGGATTGGACGTGAAACCGTTGTCGTCACCTTTGAAGAATGACGTGAAGTGACCGGAGGTATTCGTACCCAAGTTAGTCGGTGTGAACATCACGATGTCTTCCTGTTTACCGCTAACACCATCTGCACTGAAGGCCCCTTTCATCGTGAAGTAAATGTCACCGGTGGCTGGATTGATCGATGCCCCGTAGACGCTTTCCAGGTTCGTTGTTAGCCCGACGTCGGAACCGTCAAAGTACAACTCCCATGTTCCGTCCGTATCCTCCCCTAGGCTTGTATCGTTGAATACCAGCAAATCCTGTCCGGAGGCAGTTATGCCAGGAAGTGTTACCCTGCGCTCTGTACTGATCACCAACCGACCGTCGGGAGCGAATGTCATCGCGGTCACATCTTCAGACGACGTAGACAGCCCCACGTCAGAACCGTCGAAGTACAACTCAAAGGTACCTGAGGTGTTTGGGCCGGTAGCGGTTGGTGTAAATCGCACAATGTCCGAGTCATCGAATAACACACCGTTGATCGTTCTTGGATATTGGAACGACAGTAGTATTTCTCCCGACGGGTGCACATGAATCGCATTTAAATCATTGCTTTTCACGTTTGCGCTGGATAAATCCAGGAACCCTTGCCAGGTGTGCTGGTCGAGATCGAACTGCAGGATGTCTTCGTCCTGGAATGAGACATCGCCGGCAATGCCGCGTTTACTGCTGCTGAGATACAGTTGGCTCGACGTTTTCATGGCCGGTAATGTTGTAGCTGTTGTCGAAGGTCCGTCAGTCGACACTTTTCCGGAGTTATCAAAAGCCTCGATGGAAAAGGAAAATGTCGTGTTGGGAGTCAATTCGGTGGCGGTTGCCGACGTGTCCGTCACAGTTTGATGAAGATCGCCGTTGACGTACACGTTGTATCCTTTTACGCCAATATCATCTCTGGCATCAGGCCATGTCAGAGTGACCGATGTGTCCGTCTCGTTCAAAATCGTGATCTGGCCGGCGGTCCAGCTGGGTGGTGTCATGTCCGCAGCCGTGGCAATGTGTTCCACTGTCAGTCGCGGAGGAAATGTCCCCTCGGCTGAGGAAAAAATGACGTTGTTGGATGCGGTTGGTAATATGGCCCAGCCGAAATTTTGTATTGGATTGCTAAGCCATGCGTTGAGGCTCGGGGTAACATCCATCGACACAAGACCCCTTGAAAAACTACCCTTGGTAGCCGCCTCGACGAAATGGGATGCCTCGACACCATCTGCCTGGATACCCTCAACTAGGCTGTTGTAGGTGTCCGTGTCTTCCCAGGTGTGCAACATCCGGTGCAGTTGAATGGAGTGTCCAATATTGGTGATATCGATTTCCAAGGTTGCGGAAATCACAGACGCATCGCCTGGGACCTGATTGAGGCCCTCGCCCACGATGTCCTCGAACCGCAACAATCCGTGAAGCTGACGTTTGCCACCTGGAGCAAGGTCTACCTCAATCGACGGGTTGTCGGAGTGATCGATGTTGGGTTTGGTCTCTTCTAAAACGGTGTCAACCGTGCCGGTATATTCGTTTAGATTCTGTTGAATTGTCTGAGTATGTACGGGGACTAAGAACATCGACTGATCGGAAAACCTCAGCACTTCAATATTTCTCAGCGTGTCCGTTCCATTGTCGACACCTGGGTCGCCAGAGAGCCCATCGCCACGGGCGTGGTCGACGGTAGTCGAACCATTCGGATTCGAGAATACGTCATAATCATCTCTAGGGCCGGAGTACAAGGCCGTATCCACGCCACCGCCAGTCGTCTCGATGCTGCGGACGATCGAGATGTCTCCCGGATTGATCAAGCCAGCAAACACATCCTCCTGGAGATTCAACATGCTGTCTACCAATTGGGTGCCTCCGGCGGGATCGGGTGCCATTAGCTGCACCCGTAACCAGGCGTCACCGTCAATAATGTCGTCGCCGCCGCGGCCCTCCAAGAGGTCGCCGCCGCCGCCGCCAATGATAATGTTGCCACCGCTGAAGGAGGTCGCACCGTCGGGCAGCAGCGCGGCCAGGCCCGCAATACGGTCGATGCCGTCTGCATTCAGTTCATCGGTGGGTGCCAAGTCATCGGTGCCGATGTCGTCACCATGGAGAGTATCGTCTAGGTCCCAACCGGAGATCGCCTCGACGTCTCGGAAGCGGTCGACATCGACGGCAGTTGGAGGTGACAACGGTTGCAAGATAAAGTCATTGAGCAGATCAGATTGAGCTGGATGAGGAATGTTGTAATGAGTTACCCAATCGTAACCGAAATGGCCGAGGAAGCGTTCGATTCCTGTACTGGAAACAAAGATGTCATCTCCACCTTCACCGAAGTACCTGTCGTTGCCTCCGTTGCCGTTGAGTACGTCGTGGCCGGCGAAATTTAAATCGAGGCCAATGTCGTCGTCCAATCCGGTATCGCCCTCGAGGGCGTCCCCTTGTGAACCTCCCTCGATCCAATCGTCACCACCGTCACCATGGATGTCTCCGGCTGCATCACCATCCAGGATAAAGTCATTACCGGGTCCAGCTAGGATCTCCTTCGGGTCGGTGTCTCCGATAATGAAGTCGCTGCCACTACCTCCTTGGAGCAAGTCAAAACCTTGACCACCGGAAATGGCATCATTTCCGTCGCCACCCTTGATGTCGTCATCGCCGAAGAGGTCGGTGAGGATGTCATTACCGAGACCGCCCACTAGAAGGTCGTTACCTGCGCCACCCTCGAGTCGGTCGTTACCACCATTGCCCTTGATGGTATCATCACCCGCTCCCGACCGGATCAAATCATTGGCTGAGTCGTCGCCGGCAAAGACGACGTGATTGCCATCGGGGAAGCGGATCGTTCCGTCGGTCTCACGCATCAGCAATGTAGTTTCGTCATAAGGCGTGTCCATGTCGTTGACGATGGATGTGCCAGGCGTCGAGCCCTGAACGCTGACGTCGAATATGAATTCAGCTGCACCAAAGGCATCCGCATTCAAATTGACCGCCGTGGTGTTGCGCTCGATCATCTCTGAAAAGGAATTGCCTTCGAGCTGAACCAACAGGTTCATGCCCTCAGTGCGTTCGAGGTAGTAGAACCGATCTCCTTCTTGCAGGTTTTCCATCTGCAGTTCGAAGACATAGTTCATCGTGTCTCCCAACAGACCACCAAATGCCTGGCTTGTCTCAGCCAATCCACCAATCCACAGATCAATCTGGTCCACACCAGTCGTGGTCACACCATTCATGTCGTCAGCGAAAGCTCCCTGGCCGGTCATGAAGTCTTGGCTGTCTTCGTGAGTACCGTCGACCAGGTCCTGTGCCGCAGCACGTTTGTCGGCTACAGTCTCTACACTGGTGATGCTGTCGTGGGTGCCATAGGCGGCCACAAAGTTCACCAGGGACTCGGGAACTTCTAAGTTCAATCCAAAATCGACCCAGTTGTCGTACGGCTCCAGTGCTGTGTTCTGTGTCGCAGCGAACAGCTCTCGACGCACCTGGTTGAGCGGTGGAATACCGTAATCACGTCCGCGTGCGATGTTGATGGCGGCTAAGTCCAAAGGTAGACCCACCAGGCCGTTGCGCAGGGCTTCCGTTACGAACGGGTCAATCTCGTTAGCCAACTGGTTGGTCAGTCCTTGGAACAGCACCCCGGCTCCTTCCTCGGGAGTAAACGTGCCGCCTTCGCCATCGTCGAAGTAGGCGGTCGGATCCAGGAAGGCATCAAACAGGTCGACATCGATGGAAGTGGTACCGTTTGTCCGTGCCACGAATTCTGGCAGCATGGAGTGTCCAAAGCGGTACACGGCTTGCGAAAATTCCGCAGTAATCGCCGCGTCAATGGTGGAGTCGTAGGCGTCAAATACGTTGATTTGAGGTTGCACTCGGCGCGCGAATTCCTCAAACGCCAAGTGTTGATACTCCATTTCGTTGACAAACCTCGCGGCCTGGAACAAACGCTCCCCGTCCCAGTCGCCGGTTTCAAGCTTCCATTGTTGGAGCACTTCTGAATCTCCATCCTTGAGCGTGTCCTGGATGTGTTCGACTAGCCGGTTGTGCTCGGCATGGAACACATGGTGAATCGCCGAGAGCGCAATGTTCTCATTGCTGCGCCCGTCGCCGGCCATGAAGTGCGCTGCCAGCATTTCGTCGTCGTAGGTTCCAGGATCCCTGTCGTCGACAGTTGACGCATCGTCATCAGCCACTTGTGGGATCTCCGGCGTCCTTGCGCCTCGATCGTTGTCATGATCCCACGTGCCTGGAATGGCATGGTGAGCAATGTCCAGCAAGAACGAGTGGCCGGTGAAGACTGCATTTTCCGGAACCTTGACACCATCTCCGCCGTTCGCCCTGCGGTTACCTTCCAGCAGCGTACCATCATCCAACACGATCTGTGGAAGCCCGTTGTCACCAGGAAGGAAACGACCGTAAGGATCCGTGGCCAACAACGGAACGTCGAACACGTCCTGATCGACCAGTTGGATGCCCAATAATTTAGAAGCTTGCTGTTTCAAAGCGGCCCAGTTCGCCAGGCCACCAACGCCCGGAGTGTTGAGCAACTTTCCGGTTGAAACCGGGTTGCCATCATCATCGTTTTTATATTTGCGCAAGAAAACTTGCACCGACGGGTGTGAGGCGTAGGTCTGTTGTTGATCGACAAAGGGAGTCGTCAAGTTGATTGGGTCTCCAGCGTCGTTAGTGGCCCGGCTCATCACCATGAAGTTCATGTGACTTCCCTCGCGGAATAACGGATCGTCCGTCTTCAGCGGCATGAACACAGGACTTCCCGTTTTGGTGGTGAAATCCAGACCGTGATCGAAGAACTGGCCGAATATCACGAATGTGCTATTCAACGGTGCAGAGAGTCCTTCGTCTGGCGCACTGTTGGGAATGAATAACAGACTGTTGGGATCTTCTGGGTCTAGTGCGACTGCTCCTGGCGCTGCGAGAGCGGCGGGATTATTGTTGGTCTGATCGGCGATCAAGTTCGAAATCAACCGCGGTGTGCTGTCAAAGACCGCTCCGGTGGTCTGTGTATACGATGTGGAATCCCCGATTTCCACTGGCCCCATTGGACCATCCGGATCGAAACCAGCCACATTCTCGGCGTCACGGTAGGTCGCCGAGGTCAATCGCAGGAAGGGCCGGTCGACGGCACCAAATAATTCTTGTCCGGGCACCAGGTTGTTACAAGAACCATCCACGGTTCGCAGGCCAAGCGACTGGAGATTGCCATTGGGACTGACCGGAATTTGTCCCGGACCGTTTCCTATCAACGTTCCACAGGGATTAGAAGCCGTGGAAGTGGCCGCATGGGTTTCTGCAATTACTATCTGGGCCAAGATGTGTTCCAAGTCGCCAGCATTGATGTGAAATCCCTCACCTACCGGATCCAGATTCATCAGCGGTGCGTTGACGTCCGGATCGATCTCCGGATCCGGCACGGGGCTACTGGGTATCCTAAGTAGGCTGGCTTCCAAACTGATCGCGTCTAGGTCCAATTCCCCAACGTTTCCTCCCAGCCCATTGGCAGTTCCATCGAAAAAGACAGTCCAAACGCCCGTGGTGAAGGTAACGATGTCTTCGTCCTGAACATCCCCCAAATCTGGAAGGGAGGTATTGTTTGCCTTAAAGGATAGGGCAAAAAGGTCAGTACCAAAGACGGTCAAACCATCGACGTCTGCAGTGCTAGGAACACCCGCGGCAGTTGCGTCCCACACCCGTTCGATAGTGGTCCCATCCCAGTAATAAACATCGGAGTCATCAGGAGTGCCGGGAACGCCTGGAACGGGCACACTATCGCCGAGCGTCGTAAAGTACAAGGTCGCATCTTCCACGTGGATTGCGTCCAAATCAAGTTGGTTGGAACTATCGAGCCCGTACTTGCTGCCGTCAAAAAACATGGACCATGTACCCGCGTTATATTCAACGACATCTTCGTCGAAAACTTTCCCAATACCGGGAAGATTCGTTTTGTTGCTAAGGAAGGAGACGTAGAAATGATCAGGAGAGACAACGGACAAGCCATCGATGTCGGCTTTCCGGCTTAAGGGTACGTCGGAAGCGTCTAGCATGATGGAATAATTTGGCTCGATCCACTGGTAGATATTCGCGTCGTCTGCCGTGCCGACAACGCCGGGCACGTCAGCGCTACCGAGGGTGGAGAAGTAGATGGCGGGCTCTGGGCCGCTAAGAGTGATGAACTGGTCGGCGAATTGTGCTCTCTCAATATTTCTCAACGTGTCCGTGCCATTGTCGACTCTTGGGTCATCAGAGAGTCCATCGCCACGCGCGTGGTCGACCGTGATCGAACCGTCCGAGTGATGAGTAATTTCATAATCATCCCGAGGCCCAGAAAAGACGGACACATCGTAACCGTCATCGGTCAATTCGATGCTGCGGACGATCGAAATATCTCCCGGATCGATCAAGCCAGCAAACACATCCTCCTGGAGATCTAACAGGCTGTCTACCAATTGGGTGCCTCCAGCGGGATCGGGTGCCATCAGCTGCACCCGCAACCAGGCGTCACCGTCAATAATGTCGTCGCCGCCTCGGCCCTCCAGAATGTCACTACCGCCACCGCCAATGATAATATTGCCGCCGCTGAAGGAAGTTGCGCCGTCGGGTAGCAGCGCTGCCAGACCTGAAATACGGGCAATGCCGCGTTTGTCCAGTTCATCATCTATCGCCAGGATGTCGGTACTCAGGTCGTCGCCACTCAAGATGTCGTCCAATTCCCAACCGGAGAGTGCCTCGACACCACGGAAGCGGTCGACGTCGACCGAGGCAGGAGGCACGAAAGGTAGCGGATCAAAATCGTTCAGCAAGTCGGACTGCCCTGGATGCGGATCGTTGTAATGAGTTACCCAATCGTGGCCCGTTTCTCCCAGGAACCGTTTGAGCCCCGGTCCAGCGATGAGAATGTCATCGCCGATTTCACCGAAGTATCTATCATCTCCACTGTTACCGTTGAGTACGTCGTGGCCGGGCACCACTTGTACGGCATTGTCGCCCACGAGTCCGTCGCCCTGGAGACCTCCTTCGATCCAATCGTCACCATCATTGCCCTCGAGTTCTCCGGCTGCATCACCATCCAGGATAAAGTCATTACCGGGTCCAGCTAGGATCTCCTTCGGGTCGGTGTCTCCGAT